>NZ_JAFEVQ010000040.1:0-28138 GCF_020882855.1 Curtobacterium sp. GD1
GGCGGTAGCCGCGCGCACCGCGGCGCGGCGCGGCTACCGCCGGCGGCCGCGGCCCGTCGCCGGCTCGACCGCGGGGATCCGCACGTCCAGCGAGCCCGGGTCGATCTTCGCGCGGAACGCCACGATCTCGCCCACCGGGTCGCCGTCGATCTCGAACTCGTCCGGCTTCGCCAGGCGCAGCGTGAACTCCTCGCCGCGCAGGTACCGCAGCGGGCGCTCCTGCTTCGCGGCCGTGGTGATCCGGCGGCCGATCACGGTGTCGGACAGGGCCGACCGGCGGAACCACCGCAGGATCCCGTTCTCCCAGAACACCCGGGCCGCGATGCGCACCCAGCCGAAGAACCCCCGAGGCCGCATCACGACGATGTCGAACACCCCGTCGTCGATCTCGGCATCGGGCAGGAGCATGGCGTTGGCCTGGAGCATGCCGCAGTTGCCGACGATGACCGAGTGCGCCCGGACCGAGCCGTTGCGTGCCGACTCGTCGAGCCGGTACTTGAACTCGAAGCCGTCGGTGTCACGGACGGAGCGGAACAGCGAGTCGAGGTAGGCGAGCCACCCGACGCGCTTCTTCAGCTCGGGGCGCGTGTTCGCGAGCATGCGGGCGTCGAGCCCGAGGCCGGCCATCACGACGAAGCCGAACCGGTCGCGGGAGCCGTCGGGACGCTCGACACCGAGCAGTCCGAAGTCGATCGAACGGTCGTGCCCGGTGAAGATCGCCTTGGCCATCCCGCCGAGGTCGTCCAGCGGCAACTTCATGTTCCGCGCGAGCAGGTTGCCCGTGCCGCTCGGCAGCAGCGCCAGCGAGGCGTCGGACCCGTGCACCACCTCGGCCACGGCACGGACGGTCCCGTCCCCACCCGCGGCGGCGACGACGTCGGCTCCGGCTTCGAGCGCGGCGCGGGCCATGCCGCCGCCCGGGTCCTCCTCCGTCGTCTCGAACCAGAGGGTCTCGGCCCAGCCGGCCTCCTGCTGGTGCTTCTCGACGGTGCGCTTGAGGGTCGGCAGGTGGACCTTGACCGGGTTGTAGACCACCGCGGCCGTCCGCTGTTCGGTCTGGAGGGCGTCCTGGTCCGCGGGCGCGGTCTCCGAAGGGGTCGACATGCACCAACGGTACCGATCGAAGCCTGGAGGCGCGGGTCGGGCCCGCACCGCGCCTCCAGTCCGTCCGCAACTCGGCCCCTTTAGGATGGTGCGGTGATCGATCCCCAGCTGCTGCGTGACAACCCGGACGTCATCAAGGCCTCGCAGGAGGCGCGCGGCGCCTCCGTCGCCGTCGTCGACGAGGCCGTCGCCGCGGACGCGGCACGGCGGAGCGCGATCACCTCGTTCGAGTCCCTCCGTGCCGAGCAGAACGCCTTCGGCAAGACCGTCGCGAAGGCACCGAAGGACGAGAAGGCCGCGCTCGTGCAGCAGGCCCAGGCGCTCGCCGCGAAGGTGAAGGAAGCGCAGGCGACCGTCACCGCGGCCGAGGAGTCCTTCAACGCGGTCGTCCGGAGCATCCCGAACGTCGTGCTGCCGGACGTGCCGAAGGGTGGCGAGGACGACTTCGTCACGCTCCGCACCGTCGGCACGAAGCCGGAGTTCGACTTCGAGCCGAAGGACCACGCCGACCTCGGCGAGCACCTCGGCATCATCGACATCCCGCGCGGCGTGAAGGTCTCCGGCTCGCGGTTCTACTTCCTGCGCGGCCTCGGTGCCCGGCTCGAGATCGCCCTGATGTCGCTCGGCCTCGACCGTGCGATCGCCGCGGGCTTCGAGCCGCTCATCACCCCGACGCTCGTGCGCCCCGAGACCATGGCCGGCACGGGCTTCCTCGGCGAGCACGCGGCCGAGGTCTACCGGCTCGAGGCGGACGACCTCTACCTGACCGGCACGAGCGAGGTCGCCCTCGCCGGGTTCCACGCCGACGAGATCCTCTCCTTCGACGGTGGCGACGGCCTGCGGTACGCCGGCTGGTCGACCTGCTACCGGCGCGAGGCGGGGTCGGCGGGCAAGGACAACCGCGGCATCCTGCGCGTGCACCAGTTCAACAAGCTCGAGATGTTCGCCTACGTCCACCCGGACCAGGCCGAGGCCGAGCACGCCAAACTCGTCGGGTACCAGGAGCAGATGCTGCAGGACCTCGGGCTGCACTACCGCGTGATCGACGTTGCCGGTGGCGACCTCGGCACGAGTGCGGCGCGCAAGTACGACATCGAGGCGTGGGTCCCGACGCAGGGCACCTTCCGCGAGCTCACGTCGACGTCGAACTGCACGACGTTCCAGGCTCGGCGCCTCGACATCCGGTACCGCACCGAGAGCGGGAAGACCGCGCCGGTCGCGACCCTGAACGGCACGCTCGCGACGACCCGGTGGATCGTCGCGATCCTCGAGACGCACCAGCAGGCCGACGGCTCGGTCGTCGTGCCCGAGGTCCTCCGTCCCTACCTGGGCGGCGTCGAGGTGATCGAACCCCGATGAGCACGCAGGGTCGGTTCGTCGACGGTTCGGCCGGTGCGGGTGCGCCGGCCCGGACGAAGCGCTGGTTGGTGGCGCTCGACATCGACGGCACCACCATGCGCGAGGACGGTGTCGTCACCGACACCGTGATCGCCGCGCTCCGCGATGCCGAGGCAGCCGGGCACGAGGTCATGCTCAGCACCGGTCGCAGCGAGGGCATGACCGTCCCGCTGCTCGACACGCTCGGCATCCAGCCGAAGTACCTCGTCTGCGCGAACGGCGCGCTGACCCTGGGACGCCGGTCCGACGGTTCCTACGAGCGGGTGCACGTCGAGCAGTTCGACCCGAGCGAGGTCCTCCGGACGATCCACGGCGCCCTCGAGAACGCCGCGTTCGGCGTCGAGGACCAGACCGGCCACTTCCTGCTCTCCGGCAACTTCCCCGACGACACGATGACCGTCGCCGGCGAGCACGTCCCGTTCGAACGGCTGCTCGGCGTCGAGGCGACCCGTGTCGTCGTCATCTCACCCGGCCACGACACCGAGGACTTCCTGCAGGTCGTCGAGCGGATGGGGTTGCACAAGGTCTCCTATTCGGTGGGGTGGACGTCGTGGCTCGACATCGCACCCGAGGGCGTGACGAAGGCCACCGCGATGGAACGGGTCCGTGAGTGGCTCGACATCCCGCGCTCCCGGGTGTTCGCCGCGGGGGACGGTCGGAACGACATCGACATGCTCCGGTGGGCCTCGACCTCGGGGCGCGGCGTCGTCATGGGGCAGGCACCCGAGGACGTCGTGGACGCGGGCAACGAGCTCACGGGCGGCGTGACCGACGACGGCCTGGCGGCTGCGCTCGACTCCCTGCCGCGCTAGCCCGGTAGACTTCCCGGGACGCGATCACGTCTCGCCACGTGGTCGCGTCGCTGGAGGGTTGTCCGAGCGGCCGATGGAGCCTGTCTTGAAAACAGGTGGGCAGAGATGTCTCGTGGGTTCGAATCCCACACCCTCCGCCACTACCGAGGTCAGTTGATCCGCACTAGCAAGCGGATCTAGCGGGCCTTGCCTTCGATGTGGGCAGCCTCTGCCCACATCTTGCCCACAACCGTTCGGGATAGCCCCTCGTCGAGACGATCGGCCACTGGGTCGAGATCATCGTCGAACAGGTCCGCGTAAACGTCGAGCGTCATCGCCGCCGATGCGTGGCCAAGCATTCGCTGAACCGCTTTCACGTTCGCGCCAGCGCTGATGGCCAAAGACGCAGCAGTGTGACGCAGATCGTGCGGGGTCAGCGGCGGCACCCCTGACTTTCGGACAGCGGTGGGGAACCAGCCGTGCTCGTTGTGCCAGCGCGGTTCGTGCGTGCCGTGACGCGATGCGAACACGAGATCGTCGGGGGTCTTCCCCACGCACAGCCGGGCGAGAGGTGCCGCCAGCGAAGCAGGGAACGGCACAGAGCGACGCTTGTGCGATTTTGGCGTGCCGACCTCGATCACACCGCCAACGTTGACGGCATTCACCGTGACGTTGATCCGACGCCGCAGCAAGTCCAGATCCTTCACCCGCAACCCGGTTGCTTCACCCCACCGGAGTCCGCAGTAGGCGAGAACCAGGACCAGCGTTGATCGCTCACCGGATGCGAGAGCAAGCGCCGACACCTGGTCGTGCGAGAGGTACGTGTGCTCCTTGCGCTTCTTGCGCGGCAAATTGATGTCCCGAGCGGGATTCGTCAGGATGCGACGGTCCTTCACTGCTACGTCGAGGATGCCCGCCAGGACGCCGTAGTTGCGGATGACGGTCGTCGCGCCCTTCTCTGCCGTCATGCGCGTCACCCAGGACTGCACTGCGCTGTGCCCCACATCGGAGACTCTGGTGCGGCCCCAGACGGGTTCTACGTGCAGCCGCCATGCGATTTCGAGGGGTCGGTACGACGACGGCTTCAGGTGCGACTGATTCGCCAGCCAGGCGGGTCCGAGCTGACCGATGGTTTCCCTGGCGGCTTCGGGGCGTACGAACTCTCCGCGCGCTTTTGATACCTCGACCGAGGCCAGGAAGAGCTCTGCATCGCGCTTCGTGCGGAACCCGCGCTTGTCGGTCTGCTTGCGCTCCGGAGTGCGATACCGAACACGGTAGCGCCTGCCCTTTGCGGTCTCGTATGGGGCGACGCTACCCATCCGACTCATCCTGTCGATGGGAACGTGCCCACTCTGCTCCTTCACCCACGCTCCGGACAAGCTGCTTTACCCAGAACCCACCGGGGTCAACTCCGCGGCGACTAATCGCCGCATCGAGCGCATAGCGAGCGTCCTCGGTCAGGTCGGCCGGCGTCTGCCGCAGGAACGCCTCCGCAAGCCACTGCTCGTCTTCTTTGCGGAGATCTGACTGCCTGTCGGCAGCAGCAGCGACAGACAGCATCGTCTCGACGTAGCGCGATGCCTCCATGATGAACGAGGTTCGAGCTTGATTGTGTTCAGCGAAACTGGCCGTCAGGTCCTGCTTGTTATGCACCAGAGACTCAAGCGAGACATCGAGAGCATCGGCCAGCGCCACGGCTTCGCCCACTGTTACACGTCGATCGCCGCGCTCGATCTTCCCGACGGTCGTGACATGGAAGCTATAGCCGCGCTTGGTCACTTCAGCAGCCAGTCGGTCCTGACTCACTCCGAGTCGGGTCCGTGTCTCACGCACGGCGCTCGCGAAGGTCTGGTCGATCTGTTCGGGAGTGCTCACCCCAGAACGATACCGAACACGCCCATTTTCGGTCAACACTTGCGCCCGAAACCGAACATGCCTAATCTGGTCCTAAGTTCAGAGCTGAAACAGACCAGGAGGCAACATGCCGATCTCACCTCCCCACCTCGAGGATCACCAGCGCTTCGAGATCGACTTCGACGAGCACTACATCAGCGAGGGCGATGTATGCGCGCTCATCCCAGGCATGACGACCGGGCGACTCAAGATGCTCAGGTTCAACGGGACTGGCCCCGAATACCTGAAGCCGACGCCGAAGACGGTCGTCTACTCGGAGCGCCGAGTCCGGGAGTGGCTCGAGCGCACTGCGCGCACCAGTACGCGGGAGGCCGGATGACGAAACCGGGCCTCAGAGACATGGGCTGGCAGACGCCGCCGACAGTCGCGCAGACGACAGCGCGCGCTTTTGAAGGGTGGGCGCTTGTCGGGCACGGCACCTGGATCTACTTGACTGCGCCCGTCACACTCGCTGCCATTCGCCTCGAACGCGAGTTGAAAGCAGCCGACCACCTTCCGCGGCGCGACCCGACGTTCGATCGCGTTCTGCGCGTAAGCGGACGAGCGGACTACGGCGGTTGGCAGCTCTTGCACGAGCAGACCAGAGCTCGCCAGCCCCTTCACCCAGTGACGGTGAGGGAGATCGACTCCTTGTTCGATCCAGACACCGGCTGGTTCTCCAAGCAACCAACGCGAGTCCGTCAGGGACGTTGGTCCGGCAAGTACCGATCGGTACCCAACAAAGAAGGCCCGAGCGCTCCTGGCAGAGCATCTCGGGCCGGATCCATCCAGTAACTACGACAGAAACCGAAGGACAAGACAGTGTTTCACTTCACAAGCATCATTGCACGGCCCTCTGACATTTGGGCAGTCGCCACTTCGAGGGGCAACCGGTTCGCTCGCAGTCGGCGCTACGCCAGCGCGCTCTCTGCCAACGTCCGACGCGAGGCCCTGCAGCGCGGCATGCGATACGGCCAGCTTCGACGACGCAGCGGTCTGACAAGAGTCCGCTTCGCCCGCCTCTGGTTCGGCGGAAACGCATCGGTCCCCGATGTCTTCCGCGTGCACGTAGCACTCGGCTGCTCCGTCCAGTCGATCTGGGCGGTGCGCTGATGGACGACGTGACCAAGCTGGTGGAAGTCGACATGACGTTTACTGGCCGTGCCGAAGCCGTTATTGATGCTCAGCCCAGCCAGTTCAGCGACGGCTACTCGATCGTCCTCAGCCCCTCCGATGCTCTGCGGCTCGCGCACGCTCTCATCGCCCGTGTCAGCGACTTGCGGATAGCACCGCGCGCTGTCCCGCTGCTTGCTCCGACGCTGCAGGTGGCTGCCTGATGGCCGCGGGTAAGACGAGAACAGACGGGTTCTCCGTGCTCGCGGTCAACGGCATCGTCGGCATTCGGGCGGACCGTCCGCTCACGGAACTCGCGGGAGACCAAGCGAGGCGACTGGCGATCAGCCTGCTCGAAGCGGCACAGGACGCCGAACGGCCGGAGCCGGCTGAGTGGCCGTAGGCCAGTCCGGCACCAGGAAGCCCCCAGATCCTCAACACGAGGACGAGGGGGCTTTCTCGTACCCGGACCACATCACCCTGAGCCCGCACGCCGAGCGGTACATGCATCAACTCGCGATCGATCTCGCGGCAGGTGAAGTCGAGCTCCGGCAGCTACCGCCGTCGCTGACGCAGTTCTACGTGTTCGCGTTCGAGCAAGGCAGCACGTCGCGGCAGGCCGAAGTCGACCGAGCGAACGACGACGCCGATCGGCTCTACGCCGAAGTGTGTCGCCGTCCTCCTGCACGAGACAACCAACGCATCGAGGTCTTCCTCGCGGCGCAGAAGCATCGCGGCGCTGAAGCCGCAGCCAAACGAGCGGCAGAGCTGCGCGCCTACCTCAGTGGCGCGCCCGCCAACCGCTACCCGGAACCCGACTCCGAGACGGAGAACCCATGACCGTACCCACCAGCAGATTCGACGCACGCTGGCTCGAACACCAGAAGTTCCCGCCCGTGCAGTACGTAGTCCCAGAACTCATTCCTGAAGGACTGACGCTGCTCGTCGCCGCGCCAAAAATCGGCAAGTCGTGGATGGTGCTCGGCCTCAGCATCGCAGTCAGCCTGGGCCAGGACGCGTTCGGCTCGATCCCGACGGGATCTCCCCGGCCAGTTCTGTACCTCGCTCTCGAAGACGGTCAACGCCGCCTCCAGCAGCGAATGAGGTCGCTCGCACCCGATCTGTGGTCGCCGCTGCTCCAGTTCCAGGTCGACCTCGAGCAGGACGTCGTAACAACGGTCGCTAACTACTTCCATGAGCATCAAGACGCCGTGGTGGTGCTCGACACGCTTGGGAAGGTGCTACCGAGCACGGGCAGCACGCAGACGCAGTACGCCGCCGACTATCAGTTCATGGGGTCGCTCAAGAAGGCGTGTGACGCCGTCCCGGGCTCGAGCCTCATCGTCGTACACCACACGAGGAAGGCCGGGGGAGAGGACTTCCTGGACGCCGTGAGCGGCACCCAGGGAATCGCAGGTGCCGCCGACACCATCTGCGTGCTGCGTCGCGATCGGAAGGACCAGGGCGCAACGCTGCAGGTCACCTCTCGTGACGCGCGTGAGGGTGAGTACGGCATGACGCTCGCCAATAACGGGGCGTGGTCGATCATTGGCCGCTCGCTGAAGGACGCCGCTGCTTCCGCGCAGCTGTCGCGCACCACGGGCGGACTGAGTGACCGGATGGCCGAGGTCATCGAGCTGGCCTACGCGCGGCCTGGTGGCATCCGTGCGGCCGATGTCGCCGCCGAGCTGTCGATCGACGAGAAGATGGCCGGCACTTACCTCGGTCGGGCGTTCGATCAGGGGCGTCTGGACAAGCCAGCACGTGGCCTCTACACCCCTGTTGGAAGTGTGGAAAGTGTTGGAACGAACTCTGATTCCAACACTCTCAACACTTTCCACAGCCCCTCAGAGGCGTTGGAGGCGGGCGCGGCATGAACCCAATCACCGTCACGTGCTCTGACTGCTCTGCAGCCGCCGTCATCGACATCTCAGGCCCCGGGATCGCGCACGCCGTGCTCGAACACGACGCCACCTGCCCGCGCCTCAATCACCCAGCCTTCGGCCTGCACCACGACCGTCAGGAGCGCTCATGACACACACAAGCAGCAGTTGGCTCAAGGCCTACCTCGATGAGCTTGAGGCAGCAGGCAACAAGGTGCTTGCTCAGCTGTACGAGGACCAAGATGGTGTTCCCAGCACCGTCGTCGGTGCCGGCTCGATCAGCCTCGCCAGCTATGCCCTCGCTACCCAGCTGGCCACCGTCAGTAACGACCCTGCGCTCATGGTGCAGACAGTCGTAGACCACCACACACTCGCGACGGCGAAGCTCGGCCCGGAAGCTTGGCCAGACGTCCTGTACGGCGCTCTGCTTCACACCGTGATGCTCTACCTCGAGCCCGCATATAAGGTCACCGACCGCACCGAGTTTCCAATGAGATCGGCGGCGCGCGAATGGTGGTCGACATTCACTGAAGCGATGGGTCCGCATGACTGATGGCGTCGGCCCGCGACGCGCGAAGGAACTAGTCCTTGGCGTCCACGGCCCCGAAGCAGTTGTTAGCGGTCGTGCGGCTGCTTGGCTTCTCCGCTATGCGGGTCTCAACGAATATCATCTAGACCACCGAGGTGAAGATGCCGAGATAGACCAAACGCTCATTGCGTTGAAAGTGGCAGCGTTCGCGTGGAGAGATACCGCAACCGGAACTCCAGATGCACCCAAAGCGGAACTCAAGACACAATCTGAATGGCTCAGCACAAAGCAGGCAGCTGACGCCCTCGCGATGACAGACCGCGCAATACGCAAGGCAATCCGCGAGAACCGTCTTCAGGCGACGACGATCGGTCGCGCCTACCGAATCAACCGTGAACAACTCGCTCACTTCAAGGCAAGGAGAACGACATCATGAGTCTCGAAGCACTCGATGCGCAGCTCGAAGGGCTCCGCAGTCAGGCTGCCGGCATCCAGCAAGATTTCAACCGGACCGCGAAGCAGATTGACGCTGACCCCAATCTAACGGACGAGGGGAAGAGAAATGAACGGAAGCGCTTCGGAACCGAAGCGCAGGAGCGCACCGCGGCTCTACGTGACAAGGAGTTGTCTCTCATCAAGGGGCATATCCGCACGCTCGAGACGAAGCTCGACGCCAAGATCGGGTACGGAGCGACGGATTTGATCGCATTCCGCGACGCACAGGAGCGGGCAGAGCGAATCGAGAGCGCCGAAGCCGCTGACCGATCCATGTCTCAGGCGCTGCGAAGCAATGACCGCACTCTTGCACATGCTGTATTTCGTAAAGCAATGGAGAAGGGGTGGCGCAGCACCGTCGACCAGTTCGCGCAGGAGAACCCAGAGAGCGCCGCCGCCGCGAAGGACATCAGCGTCCTCGAAGACAACCTCCGGAACGGTGGGCTTGCACGGGGCATGAGCTACATGATCAGCACGCGGTGGTGAACTATGGACGACAACACCACGGAACTGCAGTCCCGCCTCGAAGCAGCTGAGGAACGAGCCCGCAGTGCCGAGTTGGGCAATCTGAGGCGGGACATCGGTGCGGCACACGGCATATCCGACGAACACGTCGCACTCCTCACCGGCACCGATGAAGCCACTCTGCTCACACAAGCGCAGCGGTTGGCAGAGTGGAAGCGCTCAGAGGCGAACCTTGGACTGATCGTGCCGACAGAGGGAAGCACTCCGACGCCTGTACCGATTGGACAAGAGCGGCTCTTTGCGGCTCGCCTCTTCGGTCGAGAGCTGTGACCCCGAAGCGCTCATCCGCCCGCCGCAACGCCATGCGCACACGCATCAGAGCAACGGGAGCAGCGTGTCACCTCTGCGGCAGGGCTATCGACTACTCACTCCCAAGCAGCGACCCGAAGTCGTTCGTGATCGATCACGTCACCGCTCTCGCGAACGGAGGTCAAGATGCGCTGTCCAACGTCAAGGCAGCGCATCGAAGACATGACTGCAACAGCAAGAAGCGAGCACGGGTTCACGACGACAGCGTGCGCCGCAGCAACACACTCAAGTAATCAGCCGAACCCGGAGGGGCGGTCCCCGCACAGAGCGAGGGCCAGACCTCCGGGTACTGGCGGCTTGCACACACAGAGCGATCACCACATCAGAAGCCCTCAAAGGGTGGGGGAGGCCACCCCAACGGATCCACGTCGGACCTCCGGGGTCAGGCACCGTCCGTCTCTGAGATCTGGATGAATCGCCCTTTGCCCGTGCTTGCCGCCTAAACATTGGGAAGTAGGTGCCCGATATGGGCGTTTCAAGGGCTCCAAGGGCTCCGAAAGACCTGGCGGCAGGCGGTAAACGGCTGTGGAATCGGGTTCAGCGCGACTTCGAACTCGCTGATCACGAGGAATCGGTGCTTTTGCAGGCTTGCCGGATCGTGGATGTGCTCGATCGTCTGCAGGCCGCAATCGATGCTGGCGAAGTAATTGTCAGTTCTCCACAGGGGCTGAAGACCAACCCGGCTGTCGTCGAATTCCGTCAGCAGGCTTTGGCTCTTGCGAAGTGTATGGCTTCGCTGCGGATTCCCTTCGGGGACGATGACCTCCAGCCGCAGCATCGCAGCGGGGTGCGGCGTGCGGGATTGTCTGCTGCCCGATGAGGCGCAGGGTCCGCGAGAACCGGTTAGGCATTCCTCGCAGGCTTGAACGCTTCTCGACGTCCGATTGGGAAGGCCGCGACGCCGCTGAGAAGTACGGAGCGTGGTTTCGAGCGCGAGGCGACTGGGCTGATGCGCACGATATTGACGTCATGCCTGGCGATGAGGAAGCAATGCAGAATTACCCTGATGGTGAGTTCCGCATGGAAGACATTTGACTGACACAATTGCAGTAGTAACTTAGCCCGCCGGTTTACCCGGGCATGAACAAGAGGAGTCTTGGCATGCCCGGGTATGGGTGAGCGTTTTGGTGTGCCTGATTTCTCCTTATCAAGGAGAACATTTTGACAGACAGAGTGGTGCAGGTCACCGTACGTGCGGCGATCGACAATTACGTCAAGGGCATGGAAAAGGTCCGCAAGGCAACTGCGGACACGGCGAACGAGTCCGACAAGCTCGAGAAGGTCGGGCAGGCCGCTGAACGTGTTGGCGGCGGGCTGCTGACGATCGGTGCAGCAGCCACCGGCGCGGTCCTCGTCGTCACAAAAATGGCGGCGGACTTCGAAGCTCAGCTGTCGAAGGTGCAGGCGGCGACGAACGCCACTGCCTCGGAGATGGACAAGTTTCGGAACCAGGCGCTCACGGCCGGTGCTGCCTTCGGGTACACCGCAACCCAGGTCACCGAAGCGCAGGTGGAGCTCGGCAAGGCCGGTCTGGCCACCGCGGACATCCTCAACGGCGGACTGAACGGTGTCCTCGCTCTCGCGGCGTCCGACAACGTGGACCTCGGCAAGGCGACCCAGATCGCCGCCGTGGCGATGAAGCAGTTCAACCTTGAAGGCAAGGACGTGCCGCATATCGCGGACGAGCTCGCCGCCGGCGCTGGTAAGGCGCTCGGTGGTGTCGAGCAGCTCGGTGACGCCCTCAACCAGTCAGGTCTGGTTGCGTCCAACTTCGGCTTCTCGCTCGAGGAAACGACGGGCGTGCTGTCGGCGTTCGCGGATGCCGGTCTGCTCGGCTCCGACTCCGGTACCTCGCTGAAGACGATGCTGCAGCAGCTGGCGAACCCGTCGAAGGAATCGGCGCAGCTGATGAAGTCCCTCGGCATCAACGTCGAGGACGCCAACGGCAAGTTCCTCGGTGCAGCGGACATTGCCCAGGTGCTGCACGACAAGCTCTCCACCCTCAGTGACGCACAGCGCCAGCAGGCCCTCGCGCAGATCTTCGGCTCCGACGCCGTTCGTGCAGCCACCGTCCTCTACAAAGAGGGCGCTGACGGTATCCAGGGCTACATCGACCAGAACAACGACGCCGGCTACGCGATGGAGCAGGCGCGCCTGAAGTCTGACAATCTCAACGGCGACCTCAAGAGGCTGCGATCCGCGTTCCAGACCGGCCTGATCGATACCGGCACCTCGGCCAGCAGCGCACTCCGCCCGCTGGTGCAGACGCTCACTGGCGTCGTGCAGGCGGTGAACCTCCTTCCTGACCCGCTGAAGGCGACTGCTCTCGGTGCTACCGGAGTTGTCGGGGCGGTGTCGCTGCTTGGCGGGGGGATGCTCTTCGCGATCCCCAAGATCGTGGAGTTCCGGAGCGCTCTTGCCACGCTCCGCGATGGGGGCATCACGGCTCGTTCCTCGCTGGCGGGCGTCGCGAAGTTCATGACCGGCCCGTGGGGCATTGCTCTCGGGACGGCCGCTGCCGTCGCTGCGGTGTTCGCAGCGCAGCAGCTGCAGTCGGCGCAGTACACCCAGACGCTCCGGGACTCGCTGAACCAGACGACCGGCGCGCTGACCAAGAACACCGGCGAACTCGTCGCGAACGCTCTCGCTGCTCGGAGCACGATCTTCGGGCAGGAGATCGAGGGGTCGTCGGCGTTCGACAAGGCGAAGCGCCTCGGGATCGGGCTCGACACCGTGACGAAGGCCGCGCAGGGCAACACGAAGGCTTACAAGGAGCTGCTGGCGGTTCGGAAGGAGATCCGCGGCACCGACGACAACGACTTCATCACCAAGAAGTACGGGGAGGGCCTGTCCGACGCATCCGGTGACATCACCGAGCTGGTGCAGGCCGTCGAGAAGCAGCGCGCAGCCGTCAAGAACTCCAAGGAGCAGTTCGGCCAGCTGGCGGAAGCTCAGTCGGGTAGCGCGGACAGCTCCGATGAGGCTGCTGCTGGCCTCGATGGAGTGACCGACTCGGCCGAGGACGCGACCCAGGCGATCTCAGACGTCGCGAACGCCATCAAGGGCTTCAACTCGGTTCAGCTCGACGTGAACTCGACGCAGCGTGACCTCGAGGCTGCGATCGATGGTGTGACTGACTCGATCGAGCAGAACGGCCAGTCGCTCGATGTGACGACGGAGAAGGGGCGAGCGAACTCCGCTGCCGTCGATTCGATCGCGCAGTCCACCCTGAACTATGCCGGCGCTCTGTACCAGCAGACGGGTGACCAGAACAAGGCGACGAGTGCACTGGAGTCAGGCCGGAAGTCCCTGATCGCCGCTCTCGGCCAGTACGGCGTCACTGGCCAGGCTGCCGAGGACTACGCGGACAAGATCCTCGGAACTCCCACGCAGTGGTCGACCCTGTTCACCAACTCCGCGGACGCTGCCGGCGCTCTCGTTTCTGAGTACCAGCGGAAGCTCAATGCCTTGCCTGCGGAGAAGCGGACGAACGTCAACGCGGCAACCACTGCCGCCCAGGTGGCCATTCAGAGCGTCCTCGACACGTTGAATGCGATCCCGACGCAGAAGACGATCACGGTCACCACGAACCGTGTGACGACGGGCACGCCGGACAACACGGTCGGGATCTTCAAGGCGGCGGGCGGCTACATCAGCGGCCCCGGGACCGGCACGTCCGACTCGGTTCCGGCGATGCTTTCTAACGGCGAGTACGTCATCCGGGAACGCTCGGTGAAGAAGTACGGAACCGGCTTCCTCGACCGTGTGAATCGTGGCCACTACGCCTCCGGTGGCCTCGTGCAGCGGTACGCGACGGGCGGACGGGTGCAGTTCAACTACAACCGCGCGTCAGGCCAGTACGAGGGTCTGGGGGCTGTCTCCGAGCTCATGTCGATGTTCGGTGACACGTCGCTGCCGGTGAAGTTCCGCAACCAGATCGGCGCGGCTGCACTCCGCTACCAGACGTCCATGACGAAGCTCGCGGACAAGTCCGACACCGCAGCGTCGAAGCTGTCCGATCTCCGTCAGTCGGCATCGTCCCTGCAGGCGTCAGTGGCGTCCGCGATCGGGAGGACCGACGTGGGGAATTACCGAACCGCCTCGACGCTCCGCCGCGGGCTGGCGAAGGCGGCGGGCAACGTTACCGAGTTCGCTGGGCTGCTCAGCACGCTTGCGAAGAAGGGCATCAACGGGAACCTGCTGTCCGAGATCGCCAGCCTCGGAACCGCCGAAGGCCTGCCGCTCGCACGGTCCCTCGCAGCCGAGTCAGCGTCCGACATCAAGTCGATCAACACGTCGTACGGGACGATCCAGTCGACGGCGATGAAGGCCGGGCAGACGGTCGCAGACGCGAACTACAAGGCACTCATCAGGTCCGCGGACAAGAACGCCCGGTCCCTCGAGAAGCAGATCAAGGACCAGTCGAAGGCGATCCAGGGCATCATTGCCCGCGGGTTCGGCCTCAAGGGGTACGCGGCCGGCGGGTACACCGGCAACGGCCACCCTGGCCAGATCGCAGGCGTCGTACACGGCCGCGAGTTCGTCATGAACCAGTACGCGACCGCACGCAACCTGCCGTACCTCGAGGCGCTCAACAACGGCGGTACGGTTCGGTACATGGACCCGACGCCGTACCGAGGTTCTTCCCAGCAGCCCCAGCAGGTCGTGAACCGTGCAGGCAACAACTACAACCTGTCAGTGCAAGACCCGTTGGCGGTCGCTCAAGCAATCGAACGTCGGGAGCGCTCCGAATACGCCTGACCTATGAGCTGACAAAAGTACTGTCGCAAGGAGCCGCCGCCCCGTAGGGCGGCGGCTCGTGGACACCGGGATGTGTCCGTGACGCCGGGGAGGCGTCGTCGCAGTTGGCTCGGGACGGGGAACGTTCCGAGTTGCCTGCTGTTGCAGCCTAGCGATGCAGACGGTGAGGGCAAACCCCTTCCCGCGAGTGACGGTTCGTCGGAGCGGGTCCTGTGGAGGATCGGACCAAACCCCCTGTTCGGGGGTTCCGAATGAGTCCGGTCGTTCTCGACCCGTTACAGGGTGTGTCCGCGTCGCTGACCCGAACTCCGGCGCGGACACATCCACCCAATCCGTTGCACCGCGTGTGCCGAACAAGACGCGTAACGGGTCAGGGGAAAGCCCCGTCCGGATCTGTTCGGGTCAGATCCGGGCGGGGTCCTGCCCGTTCTGCCGGAACGCTCCCGAGGCGCTGTCCGGATAGTTCGCAGCTGCGGCCGGACAAGCCGGTCAGATGTCGTGAGGATGGGGCGACGGCTGAAGGAGCGGTGATGGTTGATTCGTCGTACAAGAGCGAACCCGGCGTCACTCCGGTGCGCGTGCAGACGCTGAAGGGTCTGCGGCTGCGGGCGAAGCGAGGTCAGTACGCGGACGAGTTCGGTTCCGCGTCACCGCTGAACGACTTCTTCGCCAACACAAGCAACTCCGACCGCTCTCAGCGCGGTCGGGTGCGGTGACGCCGACGCAGGGATGTGCCTGAGGCCGCGTCGTTCCAGGATGCCTTCGACCAGTTCGTGATGCCTTCGTGGTCTCCCGAGTGGCCGGCCTCGAGACGGCACTGCCACCGGTCGAACGTGCTGGCACATCGGGAGGGCATCCGTTGACCTTAGAGCAGGGCCGGGTTCCGGACATGCTGAGTCCGCGCTCCGCGGACGTTGATTACCGTCCGCACGATGATCGAACCCTGTGCTGGGAGGTTCCACGGGTGGCAGTGCGAGCGACGCGCGGGTCATCGAGGGCCACATGAGGCGAACCGTGATGGCGGGCGTGTCCGGTGGGCGGCTGGACAAACGAAATTAGGGACCGAGCGGTCGTTCCTTAGGGAACTCCTGCAGTCGCTTGAGGAGTGAGCGGAGCCGCCGCCGGTCGTGCCCGGATGCCCCCATCTCACGGTGACGGCGACGGCTCCTGGAACGCAAGGGAAGCGTTCCTCCTCAACTCCGCACAGGGGTGCACCGTCGAGGTAGCGCCACACTATGGTGCAAGACGCAACCTGCGCTCTACTGTTCGTCACATGAGCGCAAATCGTGATCTCGAGCGCGCAGGGATCGAACTCGCTGCGCACCGGCCGAAGGTTGCGGCGGCACTGACGTTCATCGCGGAGCACTTCCGAGAGCCCATCACGACCGAACAGATCGCTGACGCCGGCAACTACGCGCAGCGTGGGCTGCAGGACGCCTTTCGCCGAGACCTCCACCGGACGCCGACGGACCTCATCATCGAGCTCCGGCTCCGAGCGGCCAGGGACGCTCTGACTGATCGACGTGGGCCGCGAACGGTGAGGCAAGCCGCGCTGGAGGCTGGCGCTCTGCACGCTGGCAGATTCTCAGTGCGATACCGCAATCTCTTCGGCGAGACACCGAGACAAACCCTGCAACGTCGGTGATAACGGCGGGGGCGCGTCTTCCTGAGGGACACACCCCCGCCGCCGAACGCTCTCCCCCGGATCAGGGAGGGGGGCGATCTGGCCGGTAACCAGCCGGCTTACAACCCACGCTCTCACATCGATCTCGTTCCCGAATGGAAGTATCCGGATACTGTCGAATACCTTGACTGACGCTCATCATCGTGTGAGATTCAGACGGGGTTGGGCAGCGCGTGATCAGGGGTTGTCCGGCCCTTCGGGCGCTGCGCTCCGGCCTCACCATCCGTCGAGTCCAGCGCCCGACTCCTGTCTGCGAGGCCTTCGGCACTCTGCACTCGGGCATACGTAGCATGGTCGGCCCGAGCACCGACACGTCGGTGAGTGACCATCGATCACTGGCGAGTTGTCAGTGGAGGGTAGTAACGTGTTAGTAAGTGGATGCGCGTCTGCAGGGCTCGGCTCGGCACCCGGAAACGGCGTAAGGCGTGTGACACTCGCTACAGGGCCGCTACCCATGGGTAGGCGGCCCTCGTGCTTTCGTCCGACGGAAACAGCTTCAGCCCGTACGAGGTGAGGGGCGAGTTGCGCCCCCGGTAGAGCAGAGGCGCGAGCTGCTCGAGGTACCTCGTCTCGGTGTGGCCGAATCGGTCGGGGTTGAAGGCTGCCGCCGTCGCTGAGGCGGCGAGGTCTGCGAGCTGCAGTTTCTCTTCGGTCGAGGCGGCAACCATTCGTCCGCCGTGCGGGTCGAGCGCGTCCCAGTGGATACGCGAAGTGGGGTTGGTTTTGAGATTCGCTTCGAACTCACGAAGCCGCTCGATCTTGAAGCGCACGATGTGCGCCAGCGTGTACGCGACGGTGTCTTGCCTGTCGCGCGCAATCCAGGACAACCGTTCGAGCAGCAGCTGGAACGTATGAAGGTATCGCTCATCGTTGTTCACCGTTCCGTCGAGTCGGCGCTTGCAAACGATCACGGAAGTCACCTGGCCCCAGTCGTGCTGTGAGCCCAGGCTCACCGCAGCGTGCAACCGTTCTTCGTGCGACCGGAGGTACTTCCAACCCAGTTCCACGTTCGGCTTCCTACCAAGATCGCTGCGGAGGTCGGCGAGAAGATTTGTCGCGCGCGTACCGTCCGCGTCTGAGTAGATGAACGCTGTCATCACGAAATGATGCGACGAAGTCGGGCTCGAGCCTCGGTCTCCAGACTCGTCGATGTAGGCGTGTAGCACCCGACTATCCTCGCGCACTCCTGAACTTAACTCGCGGAGGTTCAACGTGCGCGTGGTCAGCCACAGCGCCACGATAGGCGAGCGTCTCACCGATAGCGCGGCGACTCTTCCGGGAGTGATGCGAGCCAGCGCTCGCCCTCCGCCTTGGAGATGATCGGCTTGCGGCCTGCCTTGGTGGGGTAGGCCGGGATCAGATCACCGGAATCGATCGCCTTGCGGATCGTGTCGACGCTGAGGTCGACCGCTGTGGCGAAGTTGGGGATCGAGTAGGCGAGGCGATCGGAGCAGGACGGCTCGAGCTCATGCATGAGTACATCGTGACCCGCGCGCCCCCGCTCGTCTACAGGCAGGTCTGACCGTCCACCGGCCACATTTGCTGACGCGGTCGTCCTGCTGCGAGCCGCGCCTTAGGCTCCTGGCATGTACTCAACTGGTCCAAGCCCGTTCTTCATGATCGTTGCGCTTGTCCTCGTCATTCTCAACATCTGGGCGACCATCATCGTTATCCGCGCTGGCTCGCGCTATCTCGACCGCACGCGTCCGCCGCGCCGGCCACGCCCCGAACGGACGCCCCTGTTCCCAAAGGGAGATCCGCCGAAGCCAGAGTGATCCGCGGAAGCAGATGGCGCAGTTGCTGGTCTTGCCCCCTGCCCACATCTTGCCCACAACTCATCCGAACTGAGAGCGACTGAGATGGCGCATGCTGACCGTACTTGCCCGAACGGGCGCGCATCGACGAAGCCAGGCATGCAGCTTCGGTCGTGTGGGCAGGGTTCGAATCCCACACCCTCCGCCATGGACACACGCCTGCGCCTGATCCGTGTCGACGACGCTGCGACGCTCGCGGCCGTCGTGAGTGCGAGCGCCGAGCACCTGCGGCCGTGGGAACCGACCCGTTCGCCCGCCTACTTCACCGAGGCGGGGCAGCACGACGTCATCGTCCAGGCGCTCGCGGCCGAGCGTGCCGGCACGTCCGTCCCGTTCGTGATCGAGTCGGTCGACGGCGAACTGCTCGGCCGGATCACGCTGAGCGGCATCACCCGCGGTGCCCTGCAGTCGTGTGCGATGGGGTACTGGATCCGCGCCGACCGGGTCCGGCAGGGGCATGCCTCCCGAGCGGTCCGGGCGGCTGCGGCGCACGCGTTCGAGGTGCTGCGGCTCCACCGTGTCCAGGCGGAGACCCTGCCCGAGAACGTGGGCTCGCAGCGTGCACTGCAGGCAGCGGGGTTCACGCGCTACGGCCTGGCGCCCGAGTACCTCAGGATCGCCGGGGCGTGGCGCGACCACGTCATGTTCCAGCTCCTCGCTCCGACCGACCGGTGAGCCCCCGGTTCAGCTGACGAGCCCCGTCACCACGTCGTGCACCACCCGGGCGGCACGCGCGGCCGCATCGTCGAGGTGCTCCTTGAACTCGTCGCCGTCCGGCGCGCACAGGTCGCTGATGCACCGCACGGACACGAACGGCATGGCGTGGACGTGCGCGAACTGCGCGATCGCCGCCGACTCCATGTCGACCGCCGCGACCGCGGGGAACGCCGTCCGGAGCAGACGCGCTCGACCCTCGGTGACGAAGATCTCGCTCGAGCCGATCGTGGCCGAGCGGAGGCGGTACCCGGCGTCCGAGGCGAGTGCCAGCTCGACGAGCCGGTCGTCGGGCTCGTACCCGGTGGGCATGCCCGGGACCTGGCCGAGCGCGTACCCGAAGGCCGTCGCGTCGGCGTTGAGGTTGACGTAGCGGTCCCCGACGACGACGTCGCCGATCTCGACGCCGTGCATCAGCCCACCGGCCGTCCCGACGCTGATCACCGGGATGCCGGAGCCGAAGTCGTGGAAGGCGTGGGCGACCGCTGCCGTGGCGTTCGTGAACCCGATGCCGCTGCGGCGCACGGCGACCGTGGCGCCGCCGACGTCGAGCAGGTGGTGTTCGTCGTGACCGCCGACCGGACCGTCGAGGATCGGGACACCGCCGAGGAGCCCGGCGAACGCGGACACCTCTTCGCTCATGGCGGCGATGACGACCGCGATCGGGGGAGGGAGTTGCACTGATCGATGATCGCACGGGCCGCCGACCGTCGGGACACCGGGACGCGTACCGTGCACCGTGCGCGAGGAGATCCAGGGGGCGGTGTGGTCGAGGTCGTCGAGTACCGAGCGGAGTGGCCGCGGCGCTTCGAGGCGCTGCGGACGGCGTACGGCGCGGCGCTCCTCGCCGCCGGCTTCCCGCACCGCATCGAGCACGTCGGGAGCACGGCGGTGCCCGGCCTCGCGGCGAAGCCCGTGATCGACGTCGACGTGGTCGTCGGGGCGGCGGACGTGCCCGCGGCCGTCGAGGCCCTCGCTGCGATCGGCTTCCTGCCGCGCGGCGACCTCGGCATCCCGGGGCGGCAGGCGTTCCGCACGCCCGAGCGCTTCGGCCCGAGCAACACCTACGTCGTGGTCGAAGGATCGCTCGCGCTCCGCAACCACCTCGGCGTGCGGGACGTCCTGCGTGGGGACGACGCACTCCGCGAGGAGTACGCCGCCGTGAAGCGTCGGGCTGCCGCCGAGGCGCTGGACATCGACGACTACCTCGTGCGCAAGACCGCGGTGCTCGACCGGGTGTTGCGCGCGGCGGGTCTCACCGACTCCGAGCGCGCGTCGATCGCCGATGCCACCGCGGGCATCACCGGCCGAGGGGCCCACGGCTGACCCCGGACGCGCGGGTGTGACTCGACAGGCAGGGATCGCCCGACTCGCTGCGGTCCTGCGCGTATCGTCCCGCCGTCGTGACCGTTCCGGTTCGCGGATCACGGGATTCGCGAACCGGAACGGTCACGCGCCCCGCGGAACCGGCGGTCCCGCCGCGGCCCGACGCCTCGCCGCCGCGCGTCCCGACGCCTCGCCGCCGCGCGGAACGGCGTGCCGGGTCGCGAGCACCGCCGAGCCCATCGACAGCGAAGGCGTCAGGCCGACGCCAGCGCCGGGTAGAGCGCGGTGAGCGGGGCGCTCAGCCCGGCGCGGACGTCGCGGCTGACCTGGTCGGCCAGGACCTCGTGCTCGCCGGCCTCGAGGGCGTCGTAGATCGCCGCCACGATGTCCGCCGGGTCGGCCTTCTCGACGTCGAGGTCGGCCGTCATGCCGGTGTCCGTGTAACCGAGGTGCGCTCCGAGGACCTGGGTCCCCTGGGGTGCGAGCTCGAGGCGCAGGGAGTTCGTGATCGACCAGAACGCGGCCTTCGAGGCGGAGTAGCCCCCGGCCAGCGCGATCCAGCTGAGCACCGAGTGCACGTCGATGAGCGCGCCCCCGGCCAGCGACGGCGCGAAGGCCTTGGCGACCCGGAGCGCACCGAAGACGTTCGTGGCGAAGACGTGCTCGACCTCGTCGACCGAGGTCTCGAGGAGCGGCGCGGAGCCACCGATGCCGGCGTTGTTCACGACGACCGTGGCATCGGCTGCTGCGCGGGCGGCGGCGTCGACGCTCGCCTGGTCGGTGACGTCGAGGGCGAGCGGCACGATGCGCTCGTCGTCCCAGGTGCGCGGGGTCCGAGCCGTGGCGTAGACCTTGGCGGCACCGCGGTCGAGGGCCTGCTGGACGAACGCGGCGCCGAGGCCGCCGTTCGCTCCGGTGACGAGGACGGTCGCGTCGGTGAGGGTGGTCATGGTTGCTCCTGTCGAAGAGGTTGGGTACGGAAAATGAACCTAGCACGGTGTGTCTGAATTCCGAACCCAGGTAGGATGAACACATGCTCGGCATCCTCGGCGGCGACGAGCGCTGCCCCATCGCGCGGTCCCTCGACGTCCTCGGCGAGAAGTGGACGCTCATGATCGTCCGCGACGCCCTCGCAGGGTCGACCCGCTTCAGCCAGTTCCAGCAGAGCCTCGGGGTCCCGCGGGAGGTCCTCACGGCACGCCTCGGCTCCCTCGTCGAGGGCGGCGTGCTCGAACGCCACGCCTACAAGCCGGACGGTGGACGCGTCCGTGACGAGTACGTCCTCACCGAGGCTGGCCGCGACCTCTCGCTGGTGCTGCTCGCTCTCGGCGGGTGGGCGGACCGGCACCGGCCGTCCGAGCGCACGTCCGATCTCCGCTTCGTCGAGGCCACCACCGGCGAGCCGGTCGAGGCGGTCGCCGTGACGCGCAGCGGGCACCGCCGCGTCGCGCTCGACGCGCTCGACGCGGTCATGGAGGGCTGATGGTGCGAGCAGGCGGACTGGCGTGACCAGCGTCGGACGGGAGGCGCGGGTCGGCCCCGCACCGCGCCTCCCGGACCGCAGGCGCGTGCGTCAGCGACGCACGCCGCACCCGCAACTGGCGCCGAGCACCAACTCGGCGGGGACGAGGTCCCGGTGCCACTGGTTGTCCGCGTCGAGGCCGAGCACCCGGTCGACGGCGGCGGTCGCCATCGTCTCGATCGGCTGCCGGACCGTGGTGAGCTGCGGGTTCGTGTAGTCGGCCTCGACCGCGCCGTCGAAGGAGACGATCGCGACGTCGTCGGGCGCGGACAGTCCGAGCTCGAAGAGGGCGCGCAGGAGCCCGACCGCCTGCATGTCGGAGCTGACGAAGACCGCTCGGGGGCCGGAGCCCTCGCCGAACATGCGGAGGCCGGCCTCGTAGCCGCCCCGTCGGGTGAAGTCGCAGCGGACGATCGGGCCGTCGGGCAGCCCGGCGTCGCGGAGAGCCCGCATCCAGCCCTGCTCGCGGAGCTCCATCGAGCCGGCGTGCCCCATGACCAGGCCGATCGAGCGGTAGCCGTGCTCGACGAGGTGCTGCGTGCCGTCGTACGCACCTCGGAGGGCGTCGACGCCGATGCTCGCGTAGTCGGGGACCTCGAAGAAGGTGTTGAGCAGGACCATCGGGATGCCGGGGTCCGTCACCGTGGACAGGTCGGGCCGCGTCATGATGCTCGTGACGATGATGCCGTCGACCTGCCGGGCGGAGAGGCTGCGCAGGCGCTCCCGTTCCTGCGCGGCGTCGCCGTCGCTGTTGGCGAGCAGGACGTCGTACCCGCGCGCGGCGGCGGCGTGCGTGACCGCGACGCCGAGCTCGGACCAGAACGGGTTGTCGAGCTCGGGGACGATGAGTCCGAGCATCTTCGAGGACCCGGTGCGGAGGGCCTGGGCGCTCGCGTTCGGGCGGTAGCCGAGCACGCGGATCGCCTCGCGGACGCGTGCCGCGGTGGCCGCTGCGACCGGACGGGGTCCGTCGTGCACGACGTAGCTCACGACGGAGGTGCTCACGCCGGCGTACCGGGCGACGTCGGCGCGGGTGACCGCCCTCGGGGTCGTCGGGACGGTCACGGGTGCCACCTTCGTCGGGTCGGAAGTCGCGTTCGGGTGCCGGCCCGCGCGGACCGACACCCGAACACCACTTGCTAGTCGCTGGCGATACTAGACGAGCCCACCGCCTCGACCGTCTCCGGGGCGTCGCCGAAGTCCGGCACCTCGAGGCGGACGCCGCCCTGCAGTGCGGACTGGTGGGCGATGATGCCGGGCAGCGTGAACCGGGCGGCGGTCCAGGCGTTCACCGGCGGCAGGGTCCGGTCGACGACGGCGCGGACGAAGTCGTCGGCGAGGAACTGGTGGCTGCCCTCGTGTCCGGTCGGCACGCCGGCGTACTCGGCCGGCAGGCGCGACGTGTCGTGCACGGCCGCGTAGCCGGAGACGAACGCGTCACGGAGCGAGGGGTCGACGCCGGCGAGGCGGGGGTCGTCGAGCTCCATAGTGGCCTGGGTGTCGATCTGGTCGCTGATGTCGTGCGAGTCCTCCTTGTCCTGCCAGACGCTGACCTTGGCGAGCTGCTCGAAGCTCGCCTCGGTGCCGAAGTAGCGGAAGCGGGACTCGCGGATGTGCGACGGGTAGCCGACGCGGCGCATCTCGTTGATCCGCATGACCCCGCCGTTGTCGAGCTCGAACAGGGCGGTGGCGTTCGAGAAGTCGTTGTCGAACTGGCTGACGTCCTTGTCGAAGACCCCGTCGCCGCGGTCGTCCTTGACGCCGATGCAGCTGACGCTGACCGCGTGCCCCGGGATCGCGCCGAGGACCCCGCCGACCGAGTGCGTCGGGTAGAGCATGGGCGGGTAGCTGGCGGTGCGCTTCCAGTCCTCGCCGCCGCTGAACTGGTACGCGGCGTAGAAGCCGAGATCCATGTCGTGCACGTAGTCGCCCTCGGCGTAGAAGACACGGCCGAAGGCACCCTCGGCGACCTTCGAGCGGGCGAACACCGTCGCGGGGTTGTAGTAGCTCGTCTCGCCCATCATGTAGGTGAGCCCGGTCTCGCGGACGGCCTCGATGATGGCCTGGATCTCCTCGACCGAGATCGCCATCGGCACGGCCGAGTAGACGTGCTTGCCCGCGCGGAGGGCCTTCACGACGAGCGGCCCGTGCGTCCAGCGCTGCGTGAAGATCGCGACGGCGTCGACGTCCGAGGCGAGCACGGCGTCGAAGTCCGGGAACGTGCCGTCGAGGTGCTGTGACTCGACGAGCTCGGATGCCCGGTCGTCGACGAGGTCGGTGACGAAGACGCGGTCGACGTCCGGGTGCAGCTTGAACAGCTTGGCGAACTGGGGGGCGAACTGGCCCGCGCCGACCATTCCGACAGAGATCATCAGTGACCTTTCCAGGTGGGGGATGCGTCGCCGGGCAGGTCGCTCCGATGCGATCGAGGGCCATCCTGACATCGATGTCTACACGTGACAACCCCCGATTCAAACCAAGAAAAAGCCTCTTGCCACCCGCTGTCCCCACGTGTAGATTCCCGGCTCACGGACTGCTGCACGTCAGTCCACCGCAGACGAAGGAGTCGCGATGGCCACCGAGAGCCCTGTGTCGTCACCCTTGACGACGGCCAGCACGAGACGGAGGAGTCGGGCGACCGACCGCGCCCGTGCCGGCACCACCTCCCCGCGACGCCGGCCCAGGAACGACCTCTGGCTGGCGCTGATCTTCATCGCCCCGGCATCGGTCGGCTTCGCCGTGTTCCTCGCGTGGCCCACCGTCCGGGGCATCTACCTCAGCTTCACGTCGTTCAACCTGCTCACACCGCCGGTGTTCACCGGCCTGCAGAACTACGAGCGCCTGGTGCAGGACTCGATCTTCTGGCACTCGATGGCGGTGACGGTCGAGTACGTCCTGCTGAACATCGGGTTCCAGACGATCCTCGCGCTGTTCATCGCCGTGATGATGCACCGCCTCACCAAGTCGACCTTCGTCCGGGGCATCGTCCTCGCGCCGTACCTCGTGTCGAACGTCGTCGCGGCGCTCATCTGGCTGTGGATCCTCGACACGCAGCTCGGCATCGGCAACGAGATCCTGTCGGCGATCGGTGTGGGCCGCATCCCGTTCCTGCAGAGCGACTTCTGGGGCATCCCGACCATCGCGTTCATCAACGTCTGGCGGAACGTCGGCTACACGGCCCTGCTCATCTTCGCGGGCCTGCAGGCACTGCCGGAGCAGGTGTACGAAGCCGGCCGCATCGACGGCGCCAGCGAGTGGAAGATGTTCTGGCGCATCACCGTGCCGCTGCTCCGACCGATCCTGTCGCTCGTGCTCATCATCACGATCATCGGGTCGTTCCAGGTGTTCGACACCGTCGCCATCGCCACCCAGGGCGGACCCGCGAACGCCACGAACGTCGTGCAGAACTACATCTACAACCTGGCGTTCGGCCGGTTCCAGTTCGGCTACGCGTCCGCCGTCTCGGTGGCCCTCCTCATCGTCCTCAGCATCATCACGATCATCCAGTACCGACTCTCGCGTTCCGGCGAGAGCGACCTGGACTGACGGCCACAGCACACGGAAGCGAGTCGAAGATGACCAGCACCCTGCCCCCGGTGGTCGAACCGCAGACCACCCGCGCGATCACCACCCGCGGCGGCCCCCGACCGCCTCGTCGGAAGCCCTCCGTCGGACGGGTCATCGCCTGGATCGCGATGATCGCCGTCATCGTCGTGACCCTGTTCCCGTTCTACTGGATCCTCCGCACCGCCCTGTCCTCGAACGGCGCGATCTCGGCCGACCCCACCTCGCTCCTCCCCACGGGCTTCAGCCTCGGTGGCTTCGAGCGCGTGTTCGGCCTGCAGTCCACGAAGGAGGCGCTCGCCCAGGGCGGGTCCGGCGCTGCCATCAACTTCTGGCAGTACCTGCTGAACTCGGTGCTCACCGCGACGATGATCACCGTCGGCCAGGTGTTCTTCTCGGCCGGGGCGGCCTACGCGTTCGCGCGGTTGCGGTGGCCCGGCCGCGACCGCGTCTTCGCGGTCTTCCTCGCCGGACTGATGGTGCCGACGATCTTCACGCTCCTGCCGAACTTCACGCTGATCAAGTCGCTCGGCCTCGTCGACACCCTGTTCGGGATCGCCCTGCCGTCGATGCTCATGACGCCGTTCGCCGTGTTCTTCCTCCGGCAGTTCTTCCTCGGGATCTCCCGCGAGGTCGAGGAGGCGGCACTCATCGACGGCGCCGGCAAGGTCCGGGTCTTCTTCCGGCTCATCCTCCCGATGGCCTCCGCCCCGATCGCGACGCTCGCCGTCCTGACGTACATCACGGCGTGGAACGACTACTTCTGGCCGCTGATGGTCTCGTACACCGACAGCTCCCGCGTGCTCACGGTGGCGCTCGGGGTCTTCAAGTCGCAGTCGCCGCAGTCCGGCACCGACTGGGCCGGGCTCATGGCCGCGACGCTCGTGGCGGCGCTCCCGATGATCGTGCTCTTCGGCGTCTTCGCCAAGCGGATCGTCAACTCCATCGGCTTCTCCGGCATCAAGTAGGGATCCGCACATGACGAACTCCATCACCCGCCGCGCCCTGTTCGCCGGCGGAGCGTCCGCCCTGGCGCTCGGTGCGCTCGCCGCCTGCTCCACCACGGGCACCCCGAACCCGCGGAGCGGTGCGACCGGCACGGTGTCCTACTGGCTCTGGGACTCGAACCAGCTGCCGGCGTACCAGGCCGTCGCCAAGGCCTTCGAGCGCGAGAACCCCGGCATCACGATCAGGATCACCCAGCTCGGGTGGGCCGACTACTGGACGAAGCTCACCGCCGGGTTCATCGCCGGCACCGCGCCGGACGTGTTCACGGACCACCTGTCGAAGTTCCCGCAGTTCGCCGACCTCGACGTGCTGTACAAGCTCGACGAGCTCGAGGCGACGTCGGGTATCCGTGACGACGACTACCAGTCCGGGCTCGCCCAGCTCTGGAAGGGGCGGGACGGCCACCGGTACGGCTCGCCGAAGGACTGGGACACGGTCGCGATGTTCTACGACCAGAAGGTCATCGCGAAGGCCGGGTACACCGCCGACGACCTGGCCGCCCTGTCCTGGAACCCCGATGACGGCGGCACCTTCGAGCGCGCCGTCGCGCACCTCACGATCGACGGCAAGGGGCGCCGCGGTGACGAGCCGGGTTTCGACAAGACGGACGTCGCCGTCTACGGGATGAGCGCCAACGGCAGCGGGGGCGACGGGTTCGGGCAGACCCAGTGGTCGCCGTTCACCGGGTCGATCGACTGGTTCTACACGAACAAGAACCCCTGGGGGAACCGCTTCCGCTACGACGACGCCGGGTTCCAGAAGACGATCTCGTGGTACTTCGGGCTCGCCGAGAAGGGCTACATGCCGAAGTACGGGGTCTTCTCCACGACGACCGGACCGGACGTCCAGCTCGGCTCGAAGAAGGTCGCGCTCTCGTTCAACGGCTCGTGGATGATCGGGACGTACGCGAACCTCCCGGGCATCGACGTCGGGATCGCGCCGACGCCGACCGGGCCGATCGGGCACCGCGCGTCGATGTTCAACGGTCTCGGCGACTCGATCACGAAGCAGGCGAGGAACCCTGAGGCAGCGGCGAAGTGGGTCGCGTTCCTCGGCAGCGCTGCCGCCCAGGAGATCGTCGGCCGGGCGGGCATCGTCTTCCCGGCACGCCGATCGGGGACCGACGCAGCGGTGGCGGCGTACGCGAAGCGGGGCCTCGACGTGACGGCCTTCACCGAGCAGGTCGAGGACGGCACGACGTTCCTGTTCCCCGTGACCCGGAACCCCGCCGACGTGCAGGCCCTCGTGCAACCGGCGTTCGACGACATCTACGCGAACGGCAAGCCGATCAGCACGCTGACGGGCGTGAACGAGCAGGTCAACAACCTCCTCGCCCTCACCTGAGCCGCCGTTGGTCGACCGCCTGGAGGCGCGGGTCGGGCCCGCACCGCGCCTCCGGTCCGCACGTGGGGGACTGGAGGCGCGGGTCCGGCCCGCACCGCGCCTCCGGTCCGCACGTGGGGACGCCGACGCGCGGGTCCGGGCCGCACCGCGCCTCCGATCCGCACGTTGGGACGCGCACGCCGACGCGCGGACTGCGCACCCTGACGACGACTGCGCGTGGTGGAACGCGCGCAGTGGTCGATGTCGCTTCTACTCATCTGACGCTGCCGACGAAATGCAGCGTGTGTATTATCGAGGTCGCCGTTTCATTGAAAAATAAACAACTAACGTAACTTTTGGTATCTAACATTGCAACCTCACA
>NZ_JAFEVQ010000041.1:0-27836 GCF_020882855.1 Curtobacterium sp. GD1
TGTGTATAAGAGACCGCGCCGACTGTGCGGAACACGCCGCGACCCGTTCGGCGACCGGGCGAAATCGGTCCCGCTCGAGCCCGCGCGGCGGCCGATCGCACCCGCTCGGTGGTCCGCGCGCGGCCGATCGTGCCCGCTCGGCGAGCGGGCGAAATGGGTCCCGCTCGAGCCCGCGCGGCGGCCGATCGCGCCCGCTCGGCGGGCCGCGCGCGGCGGGTCGTGACCGCTCGCGGGAGACCGCGCGTGCCATCGGACGGGAGGCGCGGGTCGGCGCCGCACCGCGCCTCCCGTCCCGCAGGTGCCCGCTGAACGGGCGCAACACGCCGCCGGCCAGTCGCCGAGCGGGCGCGAAAAGTCCCGCTCGGCGCCGCCGAGCAACCGGTTCAGCCCGCTCGACGAGCGGCACGAGCGGCACGAGTCGCGGGAGCCGCCGCCGCGCCGCGGAAGCGCGCCCCGGAGCTGTGGAAGTCCTCCACTTCCCTCCACGCGCTCCACATCCCTCCACCGGGTCCTCGATCCCCGTGGATTCGGGCCTCTCCGCGCTCGAGCGCGCCGGAACTGAGCCTCCATCGACCCCAAAACAGGGCACGACGGCGATTTCGGGAATGATTTCCGCGCCATGGGGAGGGGAGTGGAGTAAAGTGGGGGATACAACGGTCCGGTGGAGCGGAGGGGAGGCCCGACGTGCTGCTCGGTACCCATGCCCCGAAGCTCGACGAGAAGGGTCGCGTGATCCTCCCCGCCAAGTTCCGGGACGAACTGTCCGGGGGCCTCGTGATGACCCGCGGGCAGGAGCGCTGCGTCGTCGTCTTCAGCGCGGACACGTTCGAGCAACTGCACGAGCGCATCCGCACCGCACCGATGACCTCGAAGCGCACCCGGGACTACATGCGCCTGTTCCTCTCCGGAGCGAGCGCGGAACAGCCCGACAAGCAGAACCGCGTCACCATCCCGCAGAACCTCCGCGAGTACGCGGGGCTCGAGCGGGACCTGACGGTCATCGGCTCCGGTGACCGTGCCGAGATCTGGTCGACCCCCGCGTGGGAGGCCTACTACGCAGAAGTCGAAGAGGGCTTCGCCGACAACGACGAGGAGGTGATCCCGGGGATCTTCTGATCCGTGGATCGGGACTCCCAGCCGTGCATCCCTGACACCCCTTCCCCGGTGTCAGGTCGCATGGATGGGGATCCGGACCCGCGGCCCGGAGGACGAGGGGCTGCTCATGGCCGAGAACGAGACGGGCGCACAGCGCTTCCCCCACACCCCGGTGATGCTCGAGCGCATCGTCGACCTCTTCACGCCCACCCTCGAGGGGCCGGGCAAGGTCGTGGTCGACGCGACGCTCGGCATGGGCGGTCACTCCGAGGGGCTGCTCGAGCGCTTCCCGGAGCTGACGCTCATCGGCCTCGACCGCGACACCGACGCGCTCGGCATCGCGGGGGAGCGGCTCGCCCGCTTCGGTGACCGCGTCCGCCTGGTGCACACGGTCTACGACGGCATCGTCGACGCGATCGAGGGCGAGGGGCTCGACGAGGTCGACGGCGTCCTGTTCGACCTCGGCGTCAGCTCCCTGCAGCTCGACCGGGCCGAACGCGGCTTCGCGTACAGCCAGGACGCACCGCTCGACATGCGGATGGACCGGACCGAGGGGCAGACCGCCGCCGACGTCCTCGCCACCTACGACGAGGGCGAGCTGCGCCGGATCTTCCAGCGCTACGGCGAGGAGAAGCTCGCCGGTCGCTATGCCCGGGCGATCGTCGAGCGACGGACGACCGCCCCGTTCGAGATGTCCGGCGACCTCGTCCAGGTCCTGCACGACGCGACCCCGGTGGCCATCCAGCGCCAGGGACACCCCGCGAAGCGCGTGTTCCAGGCGCTGCGCATCGAGGTGAACGCCGAACTGAGCGTCCTCGAACGGGCGATCCCGGCAGCGCTCGACGCCATCGCGGTCGGTGGCCGCATCGTCGTCGAGTCGTACCAGTCGCTCGAGGACCGCATCGTCAAGCGGGCGCTGACCGCACGGACGAAGTCGAGCGCACCCGCTGGCCTGCCGGTCGAACTGCCCGAGCACCGGCCGACGTACGAACTGGTCGTCAAGGGCGCCGAGCTGGCCGACGAGGCCGAACGCGCCGCCAACCCACGAGCAACCCCCGTGCGCCTGCGCGCGGCCGAGCGGATCCGGAAGTGACATGAGCACGAACCTCGCACTCGTCGACACCGCCGTCGTCCCGTCCCGCGCCCCGCGTCCGACGCGGCAGAACCGGCCGGAGCTCGTCGAGGTCACCCCGACGAAGGCCCAGCGCCGTGCCCGCCCGCGCATCGCGTACGCCGTGGTGGCGGTGGCCGCCCTCGGCATCCTGCTCCTCGCGCAGCTCGGCATCAGCATGGTCCTCAGCCAGGGCGCGTACACGCTGAACTCCCTGAGCGCGGAGCAGACGAACCTCTCCCGCACGCAGCAGTCGCTGTCCGAGGAGCTGCGGGTCCTCGACTCGCCGCAGAACCTGGCCCGCAACGCGCAGGCACTCGGCATGATCGCGAACTCGACGCCGGTGTACCTCGACCCGAAGACCGGCCGGGTGTACGGCACGCCGACCCCGGCGGTCGCGGACCAGGCCACGGCGGCGACCTCGAACCAGGTCCCGAACTCGCTGCTGGACGAGGTGCCGCTCGCCGCGAAGCAGGGCGACACCTCCACCAGCAAGGAGAGCGGGCCCACGGCGGGCAGCGACGCCGCCGCGGCGGACGCTGGGAAGACCGCAGGCGCCAGCGCGTCGGCCGGGGCTTCCTCGACGGCCGACGTAGAGTCCGACCCGAACCAGCTCCAGGCCCCGTCCACCCGGTGACCTGCGGGCCGGGGGCCCTGCCGCACGACCGCTCCACCCCGGGAAGGACCGCACCGCGTGACGAAGACGATCCGCAGCCGACGACTCCGCTACAGCGTCGTGATGATCGCCGTGATCGCCCTCGTGGCGGTCTTCGTGATCCGCCTCGTCGACATCCAGGTGGTCCAGGCCGCCGCGCTCAACGAGCTGTCGAAGGAGAAGCGGAGCATCCCCGTCACGATCTACGGCACCCGAGGATCGATCGTGGACCGCAACGGGACCGAGCTCGCCGACAGCGTCACCCGGTACAACATCACGACCGCGCCACGCCTGGTCAAGAAGTTCGAGGGCAAGCTCGGCGGCACGCGGGTGAAGGACGTCTCGGTCGACCAGGCACTGACGGCACTGGCGAAGGCGTCCGGCGGTGACGTCGCCACCATGCAGAAGAACATCGCGGCCAACCCGCGGTCCGACTTCGCCTACCTCGTCAAGGGCCTCGACGTGAAGCACTACGAGGCGGTGACCGCGCTCGACATCCCCTGGATCTACAAGGAGCAGCAGGCGTCACGGGTGTACCCGACGGGTGCGACGGCCGGCAACATCACCGGCTTCATGGGCACCGACGGCGCTCAGGCCGGCCTCGAGTACGCCTACGACAAGTGCCTGGCCGGGTCGAACGGCTCCGAGACGTACGAGCGCGGGTCCGACGGTGTCCAGCTCCCGGGCAGCACCGTGACCACGAAGGAAGCCAAGGACGGCGGGACCGTCGAGACCACGATCGACAGCGACCTGCAGTACATGGCCGAGCAGACGATCGCGTCCGCCGCGAAGTCCCTGCAGGCCGAGTCGGCGACGGCGACCGTCACGAGCGTGAAGACCGGCGAACTCCTGGCCGTCGCGGACTACCCGACGGTCGACCCGAACAACGTCGACGGCACGACCGACAAGGGTGCGTTCGGCTCCCGGGCCCTCACGGCCACGTACGAGCCCGGGTCAACGATCAAGGCCGCCATCGCCGCGGCCCTCATCGACCAGGGCAAGTCGAGTCCGACCGACCAGGCCGTCGTGCCGTACACGCGCTCGTTCCCGTGGGGCGGGTCGATCCACGACTCCGAGTTCCACGACACCGAGAACCTCACGCTCACGGGCATCCTGCAGAACTCCTCGAACGTCGGCATCACCGAGCTCGGCGAGCGACTGACCGCCCAGCAGCGGTACGACTACATGCAGAAGTTCGGGCTGTTCGAGCCGGAGTCGGCGATCGACTACCCGGGCCAGCCGTCGATGGACTACGGCACGAGCCCGAACTGGGACCAGCAGACGAACATCAACTCGATGTTCGGCCAGGGCATCTCGACGACCGCGATCCAGGTCGCGAGCATCTTCCAGACCCTCGCGAACGACGGCGTCCGGATCCCGCTGCACCTCGTCAAGGGCTGCGAGACCGCCGACGGCAAGACGATCGACGCGCCCGACGTGCAGCCGACGCGCGTCGTGTCCGCGAACGCCGCGACGCAGGTCACGGACATGCTGCAGAGCGTGGTCACCGGCGGCACCCTCGTGGGGATGAAGCCGATCTCCGGCTACAACATCGCCGCGAAGACCGGTACCGCCGAGGTCGCCGAGGGGTCGAAGGGCTACGGCGGCCAGCGCATCACCTCGGTGGCCGGAATGGCACCCGCCGAGGACCCCCAGTATGTTGTCACGGTGACGTTCACGAAGCCGCAGGCCAACAAGTGGTCCAGCGGAGCGGCTCCGGCGTTCCGAACTCTCATGTCCCAGGTGCTCGAGAAGTACCGAGTAGCCCCCTCCACGACGCCGGCGAAGACCTACCCGACCACGTGGTGAGGAAGAAGGAGCACTTGTCCGCACGGATCCCCCCGGTCCTCCGACCCGAACACCCGACCCCGAGGGCCGTGGCCGAACTCGCGAACGCGTTCGGTCTGCGAGTCGTCGGCTCGGTCGACGCCGTCGAGACGACCGGCGTCACCCTGAGCGCCGCCGAGGTGCAGCCGGGTGACCTCTTCGTCGGCGTGCATGGTGCGAACCGGCACGGCGCGGAGTTCTCCGCCGAGGCCGCCGAGCGCGGCGCGGTCGCGGTCCTGACCGACGACGCCGGCGTGGAGCACGCCCAGGCGGCCGGTCTGCCGGTGCTCGTCGTCGACGACCCCCGTGCGGCCCTCGGCGACGTGTCGGCGTGGGTGTACCGCACCCACCCGGACGAGGCCACCGACCTGCCGCAGCTGTTCGCCGTCACCGGCACGAACGGCAAGACGAGCACGTCCTACATCCTCGAGGGGATCCTCAAGCAGCTCGGCCTCGTCACGGGCCTCAGCTCCACCGCCGAGCGGCACATCGGCACGCTCAGTGTCACGAGCCGCCTCACCACGCCCGAGGCGAGCGAGATGCACGCCCTGCTCGCCCGGATGCGCGAGAGCGAGGTCCGCGCGGTCGCCGTCGAGGTGAGCGCCCAGGCCCTCAGCCGCCACCGCGTCGACGGCATCGTCTTCGACGTCGCGGCGTTCACGAACCTGTCGCACGACCACCTCGACGACTACGCCGACATGGAGGAGTACTACCAGGCGAAGCTCCCGCTGTTCCAGCCCGAACACGCCCGTCGCGGTGTCGTCTCGCTGGACACGGACTGGGGCCACCGCGTGGTGCAGGACTCCCGGATCCCGGTCACGACCATCACGGTCCACCCCGACGTCGAGGCCGAGTGGCACGTCGACATCGTCGAGGCGCACGCCGCCTACACCGAGTTCCGCCTGACCGGTCCCGAGGGCCGTGCGCTCACCACCCGTGTGCCCCTGATCGGCTGGCACATGGCCGCGAACGCCGCGCTCGCGATCGTGATGCTGGTCGAGGGCGGGTTCGAGCTCGGTGCCATCGCGCACGCGCTCGAGACGAACCACCGCCGTTACCCGGACGAGGACGAGCGCGAGCAGCGCGGCGAGCGGACGAGCGCCATCGAGTGCTACCTGCCCGGCCGGACCGAGCGCGTCTCGGGCGACCGCGGCCCCAGCGTCTACGTGGACTTCGGCCACAGCGCCGACGCCTTCGAGAACACGCTCGCGGCCGTCCGGCAGTTCACCCCCGGCAAGGTCCTCATGCTCTTCGGCGCCGACGGCGACCGCGACAAGACCAAGCGCGGCGACATGGCCCGCGTGGCGGCTGCGGGGAGCGACATCCTCGTCGTCACCGACCACCACCCGCGCTTCGAGGACGCCGCGTCGATCCGGAAGACCCTCGTCGACGCCGCGCGCGAGGCGTTCCCCGAGCACGAGCTCCACGAGGTCAGCCCGCCCGAGGCCGCGATCCGCACCGCGGTGGGCCTCGTCGGCGAGGGGGACTCGATCCTCTGGGCCGGCCCCGGCCACCAGGACTACCGCGACATCCAGGGCGTCCGCACGCCGTACTCGGCACGCGACGAAGCCCGCCAGGCCCTCCGCGAGGCCGGTTGGGAACCGAACTCCGGCCCCACCGAGGAACTCCGATGATCGCCATGACCCTCGCCGAGATCGCGACAGCGGTCGACGGCGAGCTGATCCCGGGTGCCCAGGCGACCGACGTCGCCGACCAGGGCGACCTGGTCGTCGACGGCACCGTCGAGACCGACTCCCGCCTCGTGACGCCCGGCAGCGTGTTCTTCGCGCTCCCGGGCGAGGTCACCGACGGGCGACGCTTCGTCCCCGCGGCGACCGAGGCCGGCGCCGCGCTCGTCATCACGCCCGAGCTCGTCGAGACCACGGCACCGCAGATCGTCGTGGCGGACGGCTACGACGCCCTCGCCGCGCTCGCGCACGAGGTCGTCACGCGCGTCCGGATGGCGACCGCCGACCGCGTCGACGCCGACGGACGCCCGGCGCCGCTCAAGGTCGTCGGGATCACCGGCTCGAACGGCAAGACGAGCACGAAGAACATGCTCCGCACGATCCTCGAGCAGCACGGCGAGACCGTCGCGCCGCAGGGGTCGTTCAACAACCACGTCGGTGCGCCGATCTCGATGCTCCGCATCACCGAGGACACCCGGTACCTGGTCGTCGAGATGGGCGCGAGCGGCATCGGCCACATCGCCAAGCTCGTCGCGATCGCCGAGCCGGACGTCGGAGTCGTCCTCAAGGTCGGCCTCGCGCACGCCGGCGAGTTCGGCGGGATCGAGGCGACCCAGCGCGCCAAGTCCGAGATGGTCACCGACCTGCCCGGGAGCGCGACCGCGCTCCTCAACGTCGACGACGACCGTGTCGCGTCGATGCGCGACCTGACGGCCGCCCACGTCGTCGGCTTCGGCACGTCCGACGACGCCGACTACCGCATCACCGGCATCGAGACGGACCGCAACGGCACCCGTTTCACGCTCACCGCGCCTCCCGTCCGCCAGGAAGGCGACCCGTCTGCGGACGGACGGCCAGGAGGCACGGATCACGTCGACGTGCAGCTCGCGATCCTGGGTGAGCACCACGCCATGAACGCGTCCGCCGCGCTCACGGTCGCCCACCTGTGGGGCGTCCCGCTCGCCGCCGGCGCCGCCGCGCTCGCGTCGATGACGCGCGCCGAGCGCTGGCGCATGGAGCTCCTCCCCGGCGGCCCCGACGGCGTCACCGTGATCAACGACGCCTACAACGCGTCGCCCGACTCGACCGCAGCGGCGCTGCGGACCCTGGCGCAGATCGTGCGCCCGGGGGAGCGGACCGTCGCCGTGCTCGGCGAGATGGCCGAGCTCGGCGAGTTCTCGACGGAGGAGCACGACCGCATCGGTCGGCTCGTCGTCCGTCTCGGCATCGGACAGCTCGTGGTCGTCGGCCGCGGCGCGATGCCCATCCACCAGGCCGCCACCCTCGAGGGATCGTGGGACGGCGAGTCCGTGTTCATCGAGGACGTCGACGACGCCGTCCACTCACTGCAGGACATGCTCCGCCCCGGCGACGTCGTCCTCGTCAAGTCCTCGAAGTCCGCCGAACTGCGATTCCTCGGCGACCGCCTCGGAGGTGTCACCGAATGATCGCCCTCCTGATCGCCGGCGCCGTGTCGCTGGTGTTCACACTGCTGCTCACGCCGCTGTTCATCAAGCTGTTCCACCGCCTCGGCTGGGGACAGTTCATCCGCGACGACGGCCCGCAGTCGCACCACACCAAGCGCGGCACGGCGACGATGGGCGGCATCGTCCTCATCATCGGCGCGGTGCTCGGCTACTTCGTCGGACACCTGGTCGGCCGAGACTCGGTCACGCTGTCCGGCCTGCTCGTCCTGTTCCTCATGGTCGGCCTCGGGTTCGTCGGGTTCATCGACGACTTCCTCAAGGTCCGTCGTCAGCGCAGTCTCGGGCTCGGCGGCTGGGCGAAGGTCCTCGGGCAGGTCATCGTCGGCGTCATCTTCGCGACCGTGGCGCTCGTCGTCCCGTCCGGCAACGGCAAGCCGCCGGCGTCGACGATGGTGTCGGCCATCCGGGACATCCCGTGGCTCGACTTCATGGCGCTCGGCACCGTGATCGGCACCGTGCTGTTCCTGGCGTGGATCGTCCTGCTGACGGTCTCGACGTCGAACGGCGTGAACGTGGCGGACGGGCTCGACGGTCTCGCGACCGGCTCGAGCATCCTGGCCATCGGCTCGTACGTGATCATCGGCTTCTGGCAGTCGAACCAGATCTGCGGCGGTGCCCGGCTCGACGCGAGCACCGAGCACGCCTGCTACACCGTGACCAACCCGCTGGACCTCGCGGTCGTGGCGGCAGCGGTCTGCGGTGGCCTGATCGGCTTCCTCTGGTACAACACGTCGCCGGCGCAGATCTTCCTCGGCGACACCGGTTCGCTCGGGCTCGGCGGCGCGCTGGCCGGCCTGGCGATCCTCAGCCGCACGGAGCTCCTGCTCATCCTCATCGGTGGCCTGTTCTTCATCGTCACCGGTTCGGTCATCCTGCAGCGGGCGTACTTCAAGATCACCCACGGCAAGCGCATCTTCCGGATGAGTCCGCTGCACCACCACTTCGAGTTGAAGGGGTGGGCCGAGGTGACCGTCGTCGTCCGGTTCTGGATCATCGCGGGACTCTGCGTCGCCGCCGGTGTCGGACTCTTCTACCTCGAATGGATCGCACGAGTTGGTTGACGCGGTGTCCTCGTCCCGCCTGGAGTCATTGGACAGCTGGTACGCCGAGGGCTGGAAGGGGCTGAACGTCGCCGTGCTCGGCCTCGGAGCCACCGGGTTCTCGGTCGCCGACACCCTCGTCGAACTCGGCAGCGCGGTGACGGTCTACTCGACCGACGCCCCGTCGGACAGCGTGGAGCTGCTCGACGTGATCGGTGCGCACTTCGTGCAGGTGCCCCTCGACTCGGTGCCCGCCGCCCTCGAGACCCAGGCGCCGGACGTGGTGATCGTGTCGCCGGGCCTGCCGCCGCACAACGCGACCGTGCAGTGGGCCGTGGCGAACAGCGTCGTGTGGGGTGACATCGAGCTCGCCTGGCGTGTCCGTGACAAGGTCGTGCGCGGCCCCATCGCTGCGCCCTGGGTGACCATCACGGGTACGAACGGCAAGACCACCACGACGCAGCTCGCGACCGCGATGTTCGAGGCCGGCGGGCTCCGCGCGGTGGCGTGCGGCAACATCGGCGTGCCCGTCCTCGACGTCGTGCGCGATCCTGACGGCTACGACGTCCTCGTCGTCGAGCTCTCCAGCCACCAGCTGCACTACATGCCGACGACCGGCGACGGTGCCGTGGTGCCCCTCGCCAGCGCCTGCCTGAACATCGCCGACGACCACCTCGAGTGGCACGGTTCCGCCGAGGCCTACCGGGCCGCGAAGGCCAAGGTCTACGAGCGCACGGTCCTCGCCTGCGTGTACAACACCACGGACGACGTCACCCGGCACATGGTCGAGGACGCCGACGTCGTCGAGGGGTGCCGTGCCGTGGGCTTCGGCCCCGGGATCCCCGCGCCCGGCGACGTCGGGGTGGTCGAGGACGTCCTCTGCGACCGGGCCTTCACCGACGACCGACGGAACAGCGCGCTCGAGCTCGCGACCGTCGCCGACCTCGAGGCCGCCGGGCTCGCCAGCCCGCACATGACGATGAACGTCCTCGCCGCGGCCGCACTCGCCCGTGCGGCCTCCGTGCAGCCGAGCGCCATCCGCACCGCCGTGCAGGGCTTCCGCGCCGACCACCACCGCACCGAGCTGGTGGCCTCCGCCGAGGGCGTCACCTGGGTGGACGACTCGAAGGCGACGAACCCGCACGCAGCCACGGCGTCGCTCGCGGCGTTCGACAAGGTGGTGTGGATCGTCGGTGGCCTGTTCAAGGGCGTCGACATCGACGGACTGGTCGAGCGCTTCGGGCCGGACGTGCGCGGCGTCGTGGTGATCGGGACCGATCGCGGCCCTGTACTCGAGGCATTCGCGCGACACGCGCCCGGGGTGCCGGTGCTGCAGGTCGAGGCAGCGGACACTGATCAGGTCATGCCCGAGGCGGTCCGGCATGCCGCATCGGTCGCGAGGCCGGGCGACACGGTCCTCCTCGCCCCGGCTGCGGCGTCGTTCGACCAGTTCGGCTCCTACGCGGACCGGGGGCGTCGATTCGCGGCGGCGGTCCACGAGCACCTGGGAGGAAACGCCGATGGCGACGACGGATCTCCCGAGCGGCCGTAGCGGCGGAGCGGCGCCCGGCCGACCGCACGCACCCGCACCCGCACGCCGCCACAACGGGGCGGTCGTCGCCGTCAAGAACGTCTTCGTCGCCGAGTCGAGCACCTTCTACACGATCCTGGGCGTCACGCTCTTCCTCGTCGTCTTCGGCGTCGTCATGGTGCTGTCCTCGTCGAGCGTGGAGCAGTACGCCGCGACGCACGACTTCTTCGGCGCGGCCTCCCGCCAGGGCCTCTACGCCGTGCTCGGCGTCCCGCTCATGCTCATCGCCTCCCGCCTGCCCGCACGGTTCTGGCGGAAGTGGGCGATGTGGATCGTCGGGGTCGGCCTCGTCGTGCAGGCGCTCGTCGTCCTGACCCCGCTCGGCTACTCGATCCAGGGCAACCGGAACTGGATCCGCCTCGGGTCGTTCACCGCGCAGCCGTCCGAGATCCTCAAGCTCGCGCTCGTGCTGGGCATCGGCGCGATCATGTACGTCAAGCGGGAGAAGCTCGACGACTGGAAAGAGGTCTTCATCCCGATCGGCATCGCGTCGCTCGGCTCGATCGGCCTCGTCCTCGTCGGCGGCGACCAGGGCACCGCGATGATCATGCTCATCCTGGTGTTCGGCGCACTCTACGTCGGCGGCGCCCGGGCGAAGCACCTGCTCGTCGGGGTGCTCGGCCTGGCCGTGCTGCTGCCGTTCGTCACGATGGCGTCGAGCTCCCGGTCGCACCGCATCAGCGCCTGGCTCTCCGGCTGCACCGACACGAGCCAGTACCAGGACCTCTGCTGGCAGCCGACCCACGGCATGTGGGCGCTGGCCTCCGGCGGCGTCTTCGGGGTGGGCCTCGGCAACTCCAAGGCGAAGTGGTCGTGGCTCCCAGAAGCCGACAACGACTACATCTTCGCGATCATCGGCGAGGAGCTCGGGCTCGTCGGCGCCGTCGTCGTGCTCGCCCTGTTCGTGGTCCTGGCGGTCGGCATGATCAAGATCATCCGCCAGTCGAACGACCCCTTCGTGAAGACCGTCACCGGTGGCGTGCTCGCGTGGATCATCGGCCAGGCGCTCGTCAACATCGCCGTGGTCCTCGGCCTCCTGCCGGTCCTCGGCGTCCCCCTCCCACTCATCTCGGCCGGTGGCTCCGCGCTGATCATGACCCTCGTCGCCATCGGCGTCGTCCTGTCCTTCGCGCGCGACCTCCCGGGCAAGAGCGACCTCCCGGGCAGGACCAGCGTCGGCCGCACCACCACGAACGGAACCCTCCCGTGAACACGTACCTCTTCGCGGGCGGCGGCACCGCCGGCCACGTCAACCCGCTGCTCGCGGTCGCCGACCGGCTGACCGAGCGCGAGCCCGACGCCGAGGTCCTCGTCCTCGGCACCGCAGAGGGCCTCGAGTCCCGGCTCGTCCCGATGCGCGGCTACGAGCTGCTGACGATCCCGCGCCTGCCGTTCCCGCGCAAGCCGAACGCCGCCGCGCTCCGCTTCCCCGGCGGGTTCCTCGGCGCCGTCCGTCGGGTCGAACAGATCATCCGCGAGCGCGAGGTCGACGTCGTCCTCGGTGTCGGGGGCTACGCGGCCGCACCGGCGTACATCGCCGCCCGCCGCACCGGCACCCCGATCGTCGTGCACGAGCAGAACGCCAAGCCAGGCCTGGCGAACCGCCTGGCAGCGTTCCTCACCGACCACGTGGGCGTGACCTTCTCGAACACGCGGCTCCGCCACGGCCGGGTCGTCGGCATGCCGCTCCGGCGCGAGATCGAGTCGCTCGACCGTCGTGCGAGCCGCGCAGAGGGCCTCGCCGAGTTCGGCCTCGACCCCGCACGACCGGTCCTGCTCGTCACGGGCGGCTCCTCCGGCGCACGGAGCATCAACCGCACCGTCAACCGGAGCGCCGCGACGATCGTCGGTGCCGGCTGGCAGGTCCTGCACGTCGTCGGCGGGAAGTCCGACATCGGCCCGAGCGACCTCGACGGCTACCACGTGCTGCCCTACTGCGACCGGATGGACCTGGCGTACGCCGCGAGCGACTTCGTGGTCTCGCGCGCCGGCGCCGGCATGGTCTGCGAGCTGACCGCCGTCGGGCTGCCGAGCGTCCTCGTGCCGTACCCTGTCGGCAACGGCGAGCAGCGGCACAACGCGAAGGACGTCGTCGACGCCGGGGGAGCGGTCCTCGTGGCCGACGCGGAATTCGACGAGGACTGGGTGACGTTCCAGCTGCTGAACACCCTGCAGGACCGTGCCCGCATCGCCGACATGACCGTGCGTGCCGGCAGCGTCGGACACCGCGACGGCGCCGACCGCATGACGGACCTCGTCCTCGACGCCGCGAAGCGCGCGACCGATGCGAAGCGCGACGCGCACGACAGCACCACGGAGGAACGATGACCATCAAGCCGGACCTGACGCAGCCGATCCCCGACGACCTCGGCTCGGTCCACTTCGTCGGCATCGGCGGCTCCGGCATGAGCGGCATCGCCCGGCTCTTCCTCGCCGCCGGCCACCGCGTGACCGGCAGCGACTCCCGCGAGACCGCCACCACGGGCACCATGCGCGACCTCGGTGCCGAGGTGCACATCGGCCACGACGCCGCGAACGTCGGCGACGCGGACACCATCGTCGTCACGAGCGCGCTCTGGCCGGACAACCCGGAACTCCTCGAGGCCCAGCGCCGCGGCCTGCCGGTCCTGCACCGGTCGCAGGCCCTCGCCGCCCTCATCGCCGAGCACCGCCTCGTCGCGGTCGCCGGCGCACACGGCAAGACCACCTCGACCGGCATGATCGTCACCGCGCTCGTCGAGCTCGGGCTGGACCCGAGCTTCGTCAACGGTGGGGTCATCCAGTCCCTCGGCACGAGCTCGGCGCCCGGCTCGAGCGACCTGTTCGTCGTCGAGGCCGACGAGTCCGACGGATCGTTCCTGCTCTACGACGTCGCGGTCGCCCTCATCACGAACGTCGACGCCGACCACCTCGACCACTACGGCAGCGAGGAGGCCTTCACCGAGGCCTTCGTCGAGTTCGCCGCCAAGGCGAGCGAGCGCGTCGTGATCTCGAGCGACGACGCCGGCGCGAAGGCGGTCACGGCTGGGATCCGCGCCCGCGAGGACGCGCCCGAGATCGTCACCTTCGGCGAGGCCGTCGACGCCGACGTCCGGATCGAGGGGATCACCGAGTCCGCCGGGGTCGAGGTCGACTTCCGCGCCGCGGGCGAGGCGCACCACCTGACGCTCCGGGTCCCCGGCCGCCACAACGCGATCAACGCCGTCGGCGCCTTCGCCGTCCTGACCGGACTCGGCGTCGCCGCCGAGGACGCGATCCGTGGCATCGAGGCCTTCGGCGGAACTCAGCGACGCTTCGAGCTGCACGGCGTCGAGCGCGGCGTCTCGGTCTACGACGACTACGCGCACCACCCGACCGAGGTGGCGGCGGCGCTCAAGGCCGCACGGAACGTCGTGGGCGACGGCCGGATCATCGCGATCCACCAGCCGCACCTGTACTCGCGGACGCGCCTGATGGCCGGTGACTTCGCCAAGGTCTACGAGGAGCTCGCCGACCACACCGTCGTCCTCGACGTCTACGGCGCCCGCGAGGACCCGGAGCCCGGCGTCACCGGCGCCCTCGTCCAGGAGCGCTTCGCCGACCAGTCCCGCGTCGAGTTCCTGCCCGACTGGGACGAGGCCTCGGCGCGTGCGGCCGCGGTCGCGCGCGACGGCGACATCATCATGACCCTGAGCTGCGGCGACGTGTACCGCATCATCCCGCAGGTGCTCAGCGCCCTCCACGACGACGGGGCGCTGTCCCGGTGAAGCGTCCCGAGGGGTTCGACGAGCGGCCGGCCCGTCCGGACGCACCTGCCGACGGCGCGGGCGCGCCCCGGCAGCGTCGTGCCCCGCTGATCCCGCGGCGTCCGTCCCGCGAGCCCGAGCCGGAGGTCCAGGAGGCGCGGCTCGAGCCCGCCGCCGAGGAACCGATCGTCGAGACGGCCGACCCCACCGCCGCCGACCCGTCGAACGGGTCGGCTCGCGACCGCGCCGGTGCCCTCGCCGGCGCCGCCGGCCGTCGCCTCGGCGCCGGACTGTCGTCCGTCGCCGGCCGGCTGCGCGAGTACACGCCCGACGAGGACCACCACGACCCCGAGGCCGAGCGCCTCGCCCGGGAGCGGCAGGAGACCGAGCGCCGCGACGCCGAGCGGCTCGCCCACCTCACCGACCTGCACGGCCCGGGCGAGGACGGCCACGAGCGCCCGATCGGCGCCGGCGTCCGCGCTGCCGAGACCGCGCGGGAGGCCCGGGTGGCCAAGCGCCGTCGTCGCCTCCTCGAGCGCGCCGAGGTCCGCCGCTTCACCCGTCGCAGCCGGCACCGCCGCGCCGCCTGGATCACCGCCGCGAGCATCGTCCTCGTCTTCGGGATCTCGATCCTCGTCGCGGTGTTCTCGCCGTTGATGGCGCTCCAGACCATCGAGGTCAAGGGGACGAACCGCGTCGACGAGACCCAGCTCCGCCAGGCGCTCTCCGACCAGATCGGCACCCCGCTGGCCCGGCTCGACTTCGACGCCATCAAGAAGGACATCGCCGGCTTCCCGCTCATCGAGAGCTACGTGACGGAGGAAGCCCCGCCGCACACCCTCGTGGTCACCGTGACCGAGCGCACCCCGGTCGTCGCGGTGCGGTCGGGGAAGTCCTTCGACCTGGTCGACCCGGCCGGCATCGTCGTGCAGTCGTCGCCGAAGCAGCCCGCGAACATGCCCGTCGCCGACATCGGCAACGCGAAGCTCGGCTCGTCGGAGTTCCGCACGATGACCGAGGTCGTGCTCGCGCTCCCATCGACCGTCCGTCAGCAGGTGACGAGCGTGAAGGGCTCGACCGCCGACGACGTGACCCTCACCCTCAAGGACGGCTCGAGCGTCGTCTGGGGGAACCCGGAGCAGTCGGACGCGAAGGCGGCCCTCCTCGCGGCCCTCGTGAAGGACCACGCGGCGCGGAACCCCGGCGTCGTCGTCGAGTACGACGTCAGCGCTCCGGACAACGGCATCATCCGCGCGAAGAAGTAGCGGAAGTCGTCGCGGAATCGCGCGACACGCGGCGTGGCGGGGCGACAGTGCCCGGAGCGCACCCGTAGCGTCGAAGCCAGCACCACATCTACCAGCAATGCCCCTGAACTTCAAGTAGAGGTTGAGGGTTCGACCGGAGGCCTGACTGACGTGACCACGAACCACAACTACCTCGCCGTCATCAAGGTCGTCGGCGTCGGCGGCGGCGGCGTGAACGCCGTCAACCGGATGATCGAGCTCGGCCTCCGCGGGGTGGAGTTCATCGCGATCAACACCGACGCGCAGGCGCTGCTCCTGAGCGACGCCGACGTCAAGCTCGACGTGGGCCGCGAGATCACCCGCGGCCTCGGCGCCGGAGCGGACCCCGAGGTCGGCCGTCGTGCCGCCGAGGACCACGCCGAGGAGATCGAAGAGGCCCTCGCCGGTGCCGACATGGTCTTCGTCACCGCCGGTGAGGGTGGTGGGACCGGCACGGGTGGTGCGCCCGTGGTCGCCCGCATCGCGAAGTCGATCGGCGCGCTCACCATCGGTGTCGTCACGAAGCCGTTCAGCTTCGAGGGCAAGCGTCGTCAGTCGCAGGCCGAGAACGGTGTCGCTGGCCTCAAGGACGAGGTCGACACGCTCATCGTCGTGCCGAACGACCGTCTGCTCGAGATCAGCGACCGCGGTATCTCGATGGTCGAGGCGTTCGCCACGGCCGACCAGGTGCTCCTCGCCGGTGTCCAGGGCATCACCGACCTGATCACCACGCCCGGCCTGATCAACCTCGACTTCGCCGACGTGAAGTCCGTCATGCAGGGTGCGGGTTCCGCGCTCATGGGCATCGGTTCCTCGCGGGGCGCCGACCGGGCGATCAAGGCGGCCGAACTGGCCGTCGCGAGCCCGCTGCTCGAGGCCTCGATCGACGGTGCGCACGGCGTGCTGCTCTCGATCCAGGGCGGTTCGAACCTCGGCATCTTCGAGATCAACGACGCGGCCCGTTTGGTGCAAGAGGCAGTCCACCCCGAGGCGAACATCATCTTCGGTGCGGTCATCGACGACACCCTCGGCGACGAGGTCCGCGTGACCGTCATCGCCGCGGGCTTCGACGGCGGCGAGCCCACCTCGCAGCAGAAGGAGCGCCGCTCCAGCTGGGTCGACCCCGAGGCTGGCGCGACCGTGCCCGTGGCGTCCGCCGGTGCGACCGGCGCGATCGAGGACTCGTCCTCGTCCGCTCCGTCGTGGGCCTCGCAGGAGCACGAGGCTCCCGCGCAGCGTGCCGCCGACCCGGCGTTCGACGACGATGACGACGAGCTCGACGTCCCCGACTTCCTGAAGTAACGAGCGTTGTCAGACGACCCGCGCCTCCCGTCCCCGTCAGCAGACGACGGACTGGAGGCGCGTCTCGCGTCCGTCAGGAGCGGCATCTCCGACGCGGCGCGCGCCGCAGGGCGCTCGGCCGACGAGCTCACGCTCGTCGTCGTCACGAAGTTCCACCCGGCGTCGCTCGTCCGCGACCTCGCTGCGCTCGGCGTGACCGACGTGGGGGAGAACCGGCACCAGGAGGCGCAGGCGAAGGCTGCCGAGCTCGCCGACCTCCCGCTGACCTGGCACTTCGTCGGACAGCTGCAGTCGAAGAAGGCCCGGCAGGTCCGGCGGTACGCGCACGTCGTGCAGTCGCTCGACCGCGAGTCCGTCGTGGACGCGTTCGCGCCGACCGAGGCCGAACCCGAGCCGACGGTGATCGACGGGTTCGTGCAGGTCAACCTGACCGACGACCCCGACCGCGGTGGCGTCCGACCCGACGCCGTCGAGGCCATGGTGTCGCGGGTGCTCGCGACGGGCACGATCCGGCTCCGTGGGGTGATGGCCGTCGCACCGCTCGACGAGGAGCCGCGCGCGGCCTTCGCCCGGCTCCGTGGGGTCTCCGAGCGCGTGGTGTCCCTCGCCCCCGCCGCGACGGACATCTCGGCCGGGATGAGCGGTGACTACGCCGACGCCGTGCTCGAGGGCGCGACACACCTGCGGATCGGGACCGCAATCACGGGAAATCGGCCGGTCGCGCCCTAGCCTCGTTGCAAGGGCATCCACGAGCACCGACCTCCGGAGGAACCATGGCCAACCCGCTGAAGAAGACGATGGTCTACCTGGGCCTCGCCGACGAGGAACTCGAGTACGAGGACGAGCAGCCGCAGCAGCAGACCGCGCGGCAGCAGTCCGCTCCGGCCCCTGCCCCCGCGCCCGCTCCGGTCGCCGACGAGACCCCCGCGCCTGCCGCGGCACCGGTGGCGCCCGTCGCCGCCGAGCCCAAGGCGCACACCCACCAGCGCGGCGCCCAGGTCACCCCGCTCCGCCGCTCGCACACGTCCGCACAGAAGGCAGCACCGGTCCAGGAAATGAACGAGATCCTCACCGTCCACCCCCGCGAGTACAAGGACGCCCAGTCCATCGCCGAGAGCTTCCGCGACGGCATCCCCGTCATCATCAACCTCTCGCAGATGACCGAGGCCGACGCCCGCCGCATGATCGACTTCGCCTCCGGGCTGTCACTCGGCCTCTACGGCAAGATCGAGCGCGTCACCAACAAGGTGTTCCTGCTGTCGCCGGCGCACGTCGCGGTGAGCGGTGAGGCGCCTGAGGTAGAGTCCGACATCGAGGCGTCCTTCTTCGCCCAGTCCTGAGTCCCTCAGGCCCACCCGCCCCGTGCGGCTCGTCGCAAGACGGTCCGCACCCGAGCTGAGCGAGCCCCATCGTGACCGCGATCCTCACGATCCTGTCCTACCTCCTCCTGCTGTACATCCTCGTGCTGTGGGGGCGGTTCGTCCTCGACATCGTCCAGCAGTTCAACCGGTCCTGGCGGCCGCGCGGAGCACTCCTCGTCGTCGCCGACGTGGTGTACACCGTGACGGACCCGCCGATCCGGGCGGTCCGCCGGGTCCTCCCGCCGATGCGCATGGGCCCCGTGGCGCTCGACTTCGGCTGGACGATCGTGCTCCTCCTGGCGATCATCATCCGGTTCGTGATCGCCCTGCTCATCCCCGTGTTCGCCAACTAAGAGGACACGACACGCGCCACGCCCAGTGCGTGGTCACGGTTCACGGCCACCATCGGTGTACGGTGGTCGGGATCCGATGCTCGCCCCGGCGTGGCATCCGCACCGTTCGGCGCGACTGGTAGATTCGGTCGCACCGAGACGGTTCCACACGTTCAGCAGTTCTATTGAGGTGACGGCAATGGCTTTGACGCCGGAAGACGTAGTCAACAAGCGGTTCCAGCCGACGAAGTTCCGCGAGGGCTACGACCAGGACGAGGTCGACGACTTCCTCGACGAGGTCGTCGTCGAGCTCCGTCGCCTGACGGCCGAGAACGACGAGCTCCGCCAGCGCCTGCAGACGGCCGAGTCCGCGCCGAAGCCGGCCGAGGCCGAGCAGTCCGCTCCGACCCCCGAGCCCGAGCCGGAGCCCGCCCCCGTGGCAGCCGCGCCGGAGCCCGCTCCGGTCGCCGCCGCCGCGCCGGCCACCACGGTCCCGGCCGACGAGGACACCGAGGGCACCACGAACCTCCTGACGCTCGCACGTCGTCTCCACGAGGAGCACGTCCGCGAAGGCGTCGAGAAGCGCGACGCGCTCATCGCCGAGGGCACCGCGCAGGCCGCCCGCCTCGTCTCCGAGGCCGAGGCCAAGCAGCGCCAGATCATCGCCGACACCGAGAACACGAACCGTCAGCGTGTCGCGGTGCTCGAGCAGGAGCAGCGCCAGCTCGAGGGCAAGATCGACGAGCTCCGCACGTTCGAGCGTGACTACCGTGCACAGCTCAAGAGCTACATCCAGGGTCAGCTCAACGAGCTGGACGGCTCGGGCACCGAGCAGTCCGGGCTCACCCCGGCGCCGGCATCGGCGCAGGGCTTCGGCAACTGACGTTGTCGCGACCAGCATCACGAGCGAAGGTCAGTGTCCGCGCGATCGCGGCACTGGCCTTCGCCGCTGTCGTCGTGGTGGCGCTCGACCAGGGCGTGAAGGCGCTCGTCGTCGCCAACCTGCCGTACGGCACCGTCGTCCCGGTCCTCGGGAACGCCCTGCAGCTGCTCTACGTCCGGAACCCCGGTGCCGCGTTCTCGTTCGCGGTGAACATGACGTGGGTGTTCTCGATCGTGTCGACCGCCGTGGTCGTCGCGATCATCGTGTTCGCTCGGCGGATCCGCTCGATGTGGTGGGCACTCGTGCTGGGCATGCTCCTCGGCGGGGCGCTCGGCAACCTGCTCGACCGGCTCTTCCGTGAGCCCGGCTTCGGTCGCGGCCACGTGGTGGACTTCATCTCGACCCCGTGGATGATGCCCGCGATCTACAACATCGCCGACTCGTTCATCTGCATCAGCATGGTGGTCTTCGTCCTGCTGGTGATCCTCGGGGTGAACCTCGACGGCACCCGCGCGCTCTCCGCGAAGCAGCAGCGCGCGGTGGACGCGGCGCGTGCGCAGTCGGACGCCTCCGAGGCGGAGGAGCACCGCGCCTCCCGCCCCCTGGTCGAGGACCCGCGCGCACCGCGTGACGGGCGGGACACCCTCGGGCACGACGCGACGTGACCGAGAGCCGTTCCCTGCCGGTGCCGGACGGGCTCGCCGGTGAGCGTGTCGACGCCGCCATCGCGAAGCTCCTCGGGTTCAGCCGTTCCTTCGCTGCCGAGGTCGTCTCGGCCGGCGGCGTGACCGTCGACGGGGTGACCGTGGACAAGTCCGACCGGTTGCACGCCGACTCCTGGCTGCAGGTCGAGTGGACGCCGAAGGAAGCCCCCCGGATCATCCCGGTCGAGGTCCCCGGCATGACGGTCGTGCACGACGACGACGACATCGTCGTGGTGGACAAGCCGATCGGCGTCGCCGCACACCCCTCGCCCGGCTGGGACGGCCCCACGGTCCCCGGTGGCCTCGCCGCCGCCGGCTTCACGATCGCCACCTCCGGCGCCGCCGAACGCGCGGGCATCGTGCACCGGCTGGACGTCGGCACCTCGGGGCTGATGGTCGTGGCGAAGACCGAGCTGGCGTACACGCACCTCAAGCGCGCGTTCAAGGAGCGCACGGTCGAGAAGGTCTACCACGCGCTCGCGCAGGGCCACCCGGACCCGACCTCCGGCACGATCGACGCGCCCATCGGCCGGCACCCCTCGAGCGACTGGAAGTTCGCGGTCACGGCCGACGGCAAGCCGAGCGTGACGCACTACGAGACCCTCGAGGCGTTCCGATCCGCGACCCTGCTCGAGGTGCACCTCGAGACCGGTCGGACGCACCAGATCCGGGTGCACATGGCGGCGACCCGACACCCGCTCGTGGGCGACACGATGTACGGGGCCGACCCGGTGCTCGCCGAGGAGCTCGGGCTCACGCGGCAGTGGCTCGACGCCGTCCGGCTCGGGTTCGAGCACCCGCGTACGGGGTCGTGGGTGTCGTACTCGGCGGAGTACCCCGACGACCTGCAGCGGGCGCTGGACCGCATCCGCGCCGCGTAGGCCGCGCGCCCCGAGCGGGCACGTTCCGTCCCGCTCGGCGCGCCCAGGCGGCCGATCCCGCCCGCTCGGCGCCGCGCGCGCGGCGTGTCCCGCCCGCTCGGCGTGCGCGGCGGGCGCGGCCGGCCGAGGTCGCACGAAGTGCCGCTGTCGGCGCCGCGGAGCGGCACTTCGTGCGCTCTCGGCGGCACGCGCGCGGCGTGTTGCGCGCCCTCGGCGTCGCGACCGCCTGCCGGACGGGAGGCGCGGGTCGGCCCCGCACCGCGCCTCCCGTCCGGCGGAGCCCGCGCCCGGCCGCGCCCGCTGAGGTCGCGAAATCGGTCGCCCTCGGCGCTGCGGAGCGGCACTTCGTGCGCTCTCGACGGCACGCGCGCGGCGTGTTGCGCGCCCTCGACGTCGCGCCCCGCGCGTGGCGCGACCCCCTGCCGGGCGGGAGGCGCGGGTCGGCCCCGCACCGCGCCTCCTGTCCGGCGGAGGCCGCGCCCGGCCGCGGCCGCTGAGGTCGCGAAAAGTGTCGCTGTCGGCGCTGCGGAGCGGCACTTCGTGCGCTCTCGGCGGGACGTGCGCGGCGTGTTGCGCGCCCTCGGCGGCGCGCCCCGCGTGGCGCGGCCCCCTGACGGACGGGAGGCGCGGGTCGGCCCCGCACCGCGCCTCCCGTCCGGCGGAGGACGCGCCCGGGTTTGTCCCCGGTCGCGGTTAGGCTGTTCCCAGACCGCAGCAGCTCCCGCGAACCGGAGGTTCCGTGTCGGATTCCGACTCCTTCGTCCACCTGCACGTGCACAGTGAGTACTCGATGCTCGACGGCGCCGCCAGGCTCGGCGACCTCGTGGCCGAGACCGCTGCGCAGGGCATGCCCGCCGTGGCCGTCACCGACCACGGCAACATGTTCGGCGCGTTCGAGTTCTGGAAGGCTGCCAAGGCCGGCGGCGTCAAGCCGATCATCGGGACCGAGGCGTACATCACGCCGCGCACCCACCGGACCGACAAGACCCGTGTGCGCTGGGGCGACGGCGGCGGGGACGACGTGTCCGGCTCCGGCGCGTACACGCACATGACGATGTTCGCCGAGAACACGACGGGCATGAACAACCTGTTCCGGCTGTCGAGCAAGGCGTCGATCGAGGGGTACTACTTCAAGCCCCGCATGGACATCGAGCTGCTCGAGGAGTACCACGAGGGCATCATCGCCACGACGGGCTGCCCCTCGGGGGAGATCCAGACCCGGCTGCGGCTCGGCCAGTACGACGAAGCCGTCAAGGCCGCGGCGGACTACCGCGACATCTTCGGCAAGGAGAACTACTTCGCCGAGGTCATGGACCACGGGCTCGAGATCGAACGTCGGATCATGAGCGACCTGATCCGACTGGCGAAGGACCTCGACATCCCGCTGGTCGGCACGAACGACCTGCACTACACGCACTCGCACGACGCCAAGTCGCACGCGGCCCTGCTGTGCGTCCAGTCCGGCTCGACCCTGAACGACCCGAACCGCTTCAAGTTCGACGCCGACGAGTTCTACCTGAAGACCCCGCAGCAGATGCGGCACCTCTTCCGCGACAACCCCGAGGCCTGCGACAACACGCTGCTCATCGCCGAGCGGTGCAACGTCGAGTTCGACACCGCGGCCAACTACATGCCGAAGTTCCCCGTGCCCGAGGGGGAGACCGAGCACTCGTGGTTCGAGAAAGAGGTGGCGAAGGGCCTCGAGTACCGGTACCCCGACGGCATCACGCGCGAGGTCCAGGAACGCGCCGACTACGAGGTCGGCATCATCAACCAGATGGGCTTCCCGGGGTACTTCCTCGTCGTCGCCGACTTCATCAACTGGTCGAAGAACAACGGCATCCGCGTCGGTCCCGGCCGTGGTTCCGGTGCCGGCTCGATGGTGGCGTACGCGATGCGCATCACCGACCTCGACCCGATCCGGCACGGCCTGATCTTCGAGCGCTTCCTCAACCCGGACCGCGTCTCGATGCCCGACTTCGACGTCGACTTCGACGACCGGCGCCGCGGTGAGGCGATCAAGTACGTCACCGAGAAGTACGGGTCGGCGCGTGTCGCGCAGATCGTCACGTACGGCACGATCAAGGCGAAGCAGGCGCTCAAGGACTCCTCGCGCGTGCTGGGCTTCCCGTTCGGCATGGGCGAGAAGCTCACCAAGGCGATGCCGCCGCCCGTGATGGGCAAGGACATCCCGCTCACCGGGATCTTCGACAAGGACCACCCGCGCTACAAGGAAGCCGTGGACGTCCGCACGGTCGTCGAGACCGACCCCGAGGCGAAGACGGTGTTCGACACCGCCCTCGGGCTCGAGGGGCTGAAGCGCCAGTGGGGCGTGCACGCCGCCGGCGTCATCATGTCGAGCGATCCGCTGATCGACATCATCCCCGTGATGAAGCGCGAGCAGGACGGCCAGATCGTCACGCAGTTCGACTACCCGGCAGCGGAGTCGCTCGGCCTGATCAAGATGGACTTCCTGGGGCTCCGCAACCTCACGATCATCAGTGACGCCCTCGACAACATCAAGACGAACCGTGGGATCGAGCTCGACCTCGAGAACATGGGGCTCGAGGACCCCGAGGCGTACGCGCTCCTGCAGCGTGGTGACACCCTCGGCGTGTTCCAGCTCGACGGCGGACCGATGCGTGGGCTGCTGCGCCTGATGAAGCCCGACAACTTCGAGGACATCTCCGCGCTCATCGCCCTGTACCGTCCGGGCCCCATGGGTGCGAACTCGCACACGAACTACGCGCTCCGCAAGAACGGCGAGCAGCCGATCACGCCGATCCACCCGGAGCTCGAGGAGCCCCTGCAGGACATCATCGGCACGACCTACGGCCTGATCATCTACCAGGAGCAGGTCATGGCCATCGCGCAGAAGGTGGCCGGGTTCTCGCTCGGCCAAGCGGACATCCTCCGCCGCGCGATGGGCAAGAAGAAGAAGTCCGAGCTGGACAAGCAGTACGCCGGCTTCGAGAAGGGCATGCAGGACAACGGCTACTCGGCCGCTGCCATCAAGACCCTCTGGGACATCCTGCTGCCGTTCTCCGACTACGCGTTCAACAAGGCGCACTCGGCGGCGTACGGCGTGGTGTCGTTCTGGACCGCCTACCTCAAGGCGCACTACCCGGCCGAGTACATGGCTGCCCTGCTGACGAGCGTCGGCGACGCCCGCGACAAGCTCGCGCTGTACCTCAACGAGTGCCGCCGGATGGGCATCAAGGTCATGCCGCCGGACGTCAACGAGTCGATCGGCTTCTTCGCCGCCGTCGGTGAGGACATCCGTTTCGGCATGGGCGCGATCCGCAACGTCGGCTTCAACGTCGTCGACGACATCGTCCAGGCCCGCACCGAGAAGGGCGCGTTCGAGTCCTTCCACGACTTCCTCCGCAAGATCCCGATCTCGTCGGCGAACAAGCGGACGGTCGAGTCGCTCATCAAGGCCGGTGCGTTCGACGAGTTCGGCGATTCCCGCCGTGCACTCGTCGAGATCCACGAGGGCGCCGTCGAAGGTGCGGTGAAGGTCAAACGCGACGAGGCCCACGGCAACGTCGGGTTCGACTTCGACTCGCTCTTCGCCGAGGTCGCCGAGGAACAACCGTCGGCAGCCGTCGTGTCCCAGGTGCCCGACCGTCCGGAGTGGTCCAAGCGCGACAAGCTCGCGTTCGAACGAGACATGCTCGGCCTGTACGTCTCCGACCACCCGCTCGCCGGGCTCGAGATCGAGCTGGCCAAGCACCAGTCGATCACCATCGCCGACCTCATCGCGGCCGACGACTCGGTCGAGGGTGAGACGGTCACCGTCGCGGGGCTCCTGACGAGCGTGCAGCACCGGGTGGCGAAGTCCAGCGGCAACCCGTACGGCATCGTCGACATCGAGGACTTCGGCGGCCAGATCGGCGTGATGTTCCTGGGCAAGACCTACCAGGAGTTCGGCCCGTCGCTCGTCGCCGACTCGATCGTGGTCCTGCGCGGTCGTGTCAACGTGCGCGACGACGGCAAGGCCCTGCACGCGGTGAGCATGTTCCAGCCGAACGTCGGCGACGCCATGGGGTCCGGCCCGCTCACGCTGAGCCTGCCCGAGCGGCAGGCGACGACCACGACGGTGACCGAACTCGCCGCCGTCCTCGGTCGGCACAGCGGCGAGACCGAGGTCCGGTTGAAGCTCATCAAGGACGACGTCGCGCGCACGTTCGAGCTGCCGTTCCCGGTGAACCTGACGCCCGACCTCTTCGGCGAGCTGAAGAGCCTGCTCGGGCCGCGCTGCCTGGTCTGACGATGGCCGGGCACCGCATCTTCGGCACGCCGTTCGCCGCGGTGTACCCGCACTACCTCGCGAAGGTGGAGCGCAAGGGGCACACCAAGGCCGAGCTCGACGCGGTGATCGAGTGGCTCACGGGGTTCGACGACGCCGCGCTCGAGCAGCACCTCGCCGACGAGAGCACGTTCGAGGACTTCTTCGCGGCCGCGCACCTCCATCCGAACGCACCGCTCATCACCGGCGTGATCTGCGGCGTCCGGATCGAAGAACTCGACGACCCGCTCATGCGGCAGATCCGGTACCTGGACAAGCTCGTCGACGAGGTCGCGAAGGGCCGTCCGATGTCGAAGGTGCTCCGGACCGCGTGAACACCGTGGCGGGCGGTCCGGACGCCGGCACCCTGCGTGCATTCGGCGTGGGCGACCAGCGGCTCGAACGGCTCGCGGGCGGGCGCGGGCTGACCTGGCGCGCCGGCGACGTCGTCCTCCGACCGCACGACGGCGCAACGGTGACGGACTGGCGGGCGGGCGTCCTCGCCGAACTGGCGCACACCTCGACGTTCCGCACACCTCGACCCGTCCGGACGGTCGACGGCCCCTGGCGCGCCGGCGCATGGGAGGCGTGGGAGTGGCTCCCCGGCCGCGCCGACGAGACCCGGATCGCCGACGTCATCCGCGTCGGGAACGCCTTCCACCGAGCGATCGCACACCTCGATCGCCCCGCGTTCCTCGCCCCGTCCGCGCCGCGCCCCGAGGACCCGTGGGGCCGCGCCGACCGGATGGCCTGGGGAGAAGCACGCCTGCCGGACGAGCCCACGCTCGACCGCCTCGCCGCGGCCTTCCGGCCCGTCCGAACGCCGTCGCAGCTCGTCCACGGCGACCTGCTCGGCAACGTCCTCTTCGCCGATGCCGCCGATGCCGCCGTCCCCGCCGTCATCGACTGGCCGCCGTCCTGGCGACCCGCCGGGTTCGGTGCGGCCGTCGCCGCGATCGACGCAGTGTGCTGGCACGGCGTCCCGGTCGCGCAGCTCGACGCGCTCGGTGCCGACGTCGCGGAGTGGGACCAACTGCTCGTCCGCGCGCTCGCGTTCCGCATCGCGACGCTCCACCTGCTCGGCGCCTGGGACGCGGCAGCCGCCGCCCGACACAGCCCCGTCGTCGACGCGCTCGCCTGACGACGCGGGCCCCGGGCCCCGTCAGCGCGGGCCAGGAGGCGCGGTGCCGGTCCGCCACCGACCTCCCGTCCGCGCTCGGTAGGCTTGACCACCTGATGATGCAGCGAATCGACCTCCGTGGCGGCCTCCCCGCCCGTGCCGAACTCCTCCGACTCATGCCGCGCGCCGCCGGTGACGTCTCGCACGCGGTGGACGCCGCCCGCGAGCTCGTCGACGCCGTCCGCGAGCACGGGGCGTCGGCGCTGCACGACCAGGCCGAACGGTTCGACGGGGGAGCGCCCGAGCACGTGCGGGTCCCCGCTGCCGAGATCGCCGCGGCCGTCGCCGGCCTCACGCCCGAGCTCCGGGAAGCGCTCGACGAGGCCATCCGCCGGGTCCGGGCAGCGAGTGCGGCCCAGGTGCCCGCCGCGTCCGTGACCACCCTGGCCGACGGCGCCGAGGTGCACCAGCGCTGGCAGCCGATGCGCCGCGTGGGCCTCTACGTGCCCGGTGGCAAGGCGGTGTACCCGTCGAGCGTCGTCATGAACGTCGTCCCCGCCCAGGTCGCCGGCGTGCGGTCGATCGCGCTCGTGTCGCCCCCGCAGCGTGACCACGGGGGAGCGGTGCACCCGACGATCCTCGCGGCGGCCGGCGTGCTCGGCATCGACGAGGTCTACGCCATGGGCGGCGCCGGAGCCGTCGGTGCGCTGGCGTACGGCGTCCCGTCGATCGGCCTCGAGCCCGTCGACCTCGTCACGGGCCCCGGCAACAACTACGTCGCAGCGGCCAAGCGCCTCGTGCGCGGTGTCGTCGGCATCGACGCCGAGGCCGGCGCGACGGAGATCCTCGTGATCGCCGACGACACCGCGGACCCCGGGTACGTGGCCGCCGACCTCATCAGCCAGGCCGAGCACGACGAGCAGGCCGGCAGCGTGCTGGTGACGACGTCGGCGGCGTTCGCCGACGCGGTGGAGGCGGCCATCCCGGAACGTGCTGCGCGTGTCGGGACCGCGTCGCGCCTCCAGGTCGCCCTGGACGGACCGCAGTCCGCGATCGTGCTCGTGGACTCGCTCGCCGACGCGGCGACCGTGAGCAACGCCTACGGGCCGGAGCACCTCGAGATCCAGACCGCCGACGACGACGCGGTCCTCGCCGACATCGACGCCGCGGGCGCGGTGTTCGTCGGGCCGAGCACGCCCGTCAGCCTCGGCGACTACCTGGCCGGGTCCAACCACGTCCTGCCGACCGGCGGGCAGGCGCGCTTCGGCTCCGGGCTGTCCGCGTCGACGTTCCTCCGCCCGCAGCAGGTCATCCGCTACTCGCCCGAGGCCCTCGCCGAGGTCGCGCCGCACATCGTCGCCCTCGCGACCGAGGAGCAGCTCCCCGCGCACGGCGCCGCCGTGACGGAGCGCACGAACCGGTAGCCTGGGGTCGACATGTTCTGCCCCTTCTGCCGCCAC
>NZ_JAFEVQ010000042.1:0-25525 GCF_020882855.1 Curtobacterium sp. GD1
GCCCGCCAGCCCGCCAGCCCGCCAAACGTGCCACGCCCCGGCCGCACCGCCTGCCCCGCACGGCCGCACCGCGACGCCCCGCCCCGCGCACCGCCCCCCAACGTGCCACGCCCCGGCAGCACCGGCTGCACCGGACGGCCGCACCGCCAGAGCCACCCGGCCGCGACGCGCACCGCCGGCCCGACCTGCCACCACACCCCCGCCAACGACGGAACGGGCGGCCCTCCCGCAGGAGAGCCGCCCGTTCGAACGTCCGGAGGACTGCTTACTTGCCGAAGCTCTTGAAGCGCTGGTTGAACTTCTCGACGCGACCGGCCGAGTCGAGGATGCGCTGCTTGCCCGTGTAGAACGGGTGCGACGCGGACGAGATCTCGACGTCGATGACCGGGTAGGTCGCACCGTCGAGCTCGATGGTCTTGTCGCTGTTCGCGGTCGAACGCGTCAGGAACGTCTCACCGGAAGCCAGGTCACGGAAGACGATGGCGCGGTACTCGGGGTGGATGTCGGTCTTCATGGAGATTCCTCGGTTGCGATGATGGGGACGTGCGCGGCACTCGTACGAGCACGACGCGGGAAGTCTGCGGCTTGCGCCAGCCGTCTACGTTACCAGACGACCGGCCGGATCGGGAGCAATGTCACGATGCGCGCGCCGTGTACCGGCCGGCGTCCTTCGACACGGTGAGCTCGATGCCGAACGCCTCGGTCAGGGTCGGGGCGGTCAGGACCTCGTCGATCGGCCCGGCAGCCTGCACGTGCCCGTCCGCGAGCACCAGGGCGTGGGTGAATCCGGCGGGGATCTCCTCGACGTGGTGGGTCACGATGACGATGGCCGGCGAGTCCTCGCTCTGCGCGTAGCCGCCGAGGGTCCGCACGAGGCTCTCACGCGCGCCGAGGTCGAGCGACGCGGCCGGCTCGTCGAGGAACAGGATCTCGGGGTCGGTCATCACGGCGCGGGCGATCTGGACGCGCTTCTGCTCGCCGTCGCTGAGCTCGCCGAAGGTCCGGTCGGTGAAGGCGCCGAGGCCCCACTCGTCGAGCACGCGCTGGGCGCGGCGGACGTCGAGCTCTTCGTACTCCTCGTTCCAGCGGCCCGTCACCGAGTAGGCCGCGGTGAGCACGACGTCGATGACCTTCTCGGTGACCGGGATGCGGCGCGCGAGGGCCGTCGACGCGAAGCCGATGCGCGGACGCAGCTCGAACAGGTCGGCACCGCCGAGCTCGGTGCCGAGGACCTCGACCTCACCCGAGGTCGGGAAGGTCTGGGCGCCGGCGACCTGCAGCAGCGTCGTCTTGCCGGCACCGTTGGCACCGAGGACGACCCAGCGTTCGTCGTCCTGCACCTCCCACGAGATCCCGTCGAGGATGGTGGCCCCGTTGCGGACCACGGAGACGTCTGACAAGCGCACGACCGAGGGCATGCGACCAGCCTAGGGGTTCTGCCCGAGCACCTCGTCGTAGACCTGGCGTGTCCGCCGGGCGATCGCGTCCCAGGTGAACTCGGTCTCGACGCGGAGGCGTCCGGCGCGGCCCATGAGCTTCGCGAGCCCCTCGTCGGCGAGCACCTCGGTGAGGGTCGCGGCGAGGTCGGCCACGTAGCGGTCCGGGTCCGTCGGGGTCCCGGTGCCGTCCTGTGCCTGGTCGATCGGCACGATGCGACCGGTCAGTCCGTCCGCCACCACCTCGGGGATGCCCCCGGTGCCGGTGCCGACGACGGGGATCCCGCACGCCATCGCCTCGAGGTTGACGATCCCGAGCGGCTCGTAGATCGACGGGCAGACGAACACGGTGCCCGACGACAGCACGTTGACGATCTCCTCGTGCGCGAGCATCCGGTCGATCCAGACCACCCCGTCACGAGCGGAACGCAGCGAGTCGACCAGACCCGTGACCTCGGCCATGATCTCCGGCGTGTCCGGTGCACCGGCGCAGAGCACGATCTGCACGTCCGCCGGCAGCGAGGCCACCGCCCGCAGCAGGTACGGCAGGCCCTTCTGCCGGGTGATGCGTCCGACGAACACGACCGAGCGACGCGACGGGTCGATCCCGAGCGCGCGGACGGCGTCCTCGTCGACGGTGGGCTTCCACTCGTCGATGTCGATGCCGTTGTAGACGACGTGCACCTTCGCGGGGTCGATCGACGGGTACGAGCGGAGGATGTCCGCCCGCATCGCCTTCGACACGGCGATGACACCGTCGGCGTGCTCGAACGCCTCGCGCTCCATCCAGCTCGACAGCCGGTACCCGCCGCCGAGCTGTTCGGCCTTCCACGGGCGGAGCGGCTCGAGGCTGTGCGCCGTGACGACGTGCGGGATGCCGTAGGTCAGCTGCGCGATGCGTCCCGCCGAGTTCGCGTACCAGGTGTGCGAGTGCACGAGATCGGCGCCCTCGACGTCCGCGGCGATCGCGACGTCGGTGCCGAGTGCCTGCAGCGCGCCGTTCGCCTGCTCGAGGCCGCCGGGCGTGCGGTAGGCCCACACGTCGGCCTCGTCGCGGAACGCGCCGAAGGCGCGGACGCGCACCTCGGTGTCGGTGTCGGACCGCAGCGCCGCGGTCAGTTCGGCCACGTGGACACCCGCACCGCCGTAGACCTCCGGCGGATACTCCCTGGTCAGCAGATCGACTCGCACGCGTTCAACGTAACGGGTTCCCAGTGCTGACGCCTACTGTGAGCGGCATGGCACCAAAGAAGGTCTTCGGCATCGTGCTCGCCGGCGGCGAGGGGAAACGGCTCATGCCGCTCACGGCCGACCGTGCGAAACCCGCTGTCCCGTTCGGCGGGAACTTCCGTCTCATCGACTTCGCGCTCTCCAACCTCGTCAACTCCGGACTGCAGAAGATCGTCGTCCTGACGCAGTACAAGTCGCACAGTCTCGACCGCCACGTCGCCGAGACCTGGCGCATGGAGGGCTTGCTCGGGTCCTACGTCGCGTCGGTCCCGGCGCAGCAGCGGCTCGGCAAGCGGTGGTTCGCCGGGTCGGCCGACGCGATCCTGCAGTCGCTCAACCTGCTCCGCGACGAACGCCCCGACATCGTCGTCGTGGTCGGCGCCGACCACGTGTACCGGATGGACTTCCACCAGATGGTCGAGGCGCACATCGCCTCCGGCCGCAGCGCCACGGTCGCCGCGATCCGCCAGCCGATCGGCCTCGCCGACCAGTTCGGCGTGATCCAGGTCGCCGACGACGACCCGACGAAGATCGAGGCGTTCCTCGAGAAGCCGAAGGACGCCGTCGGGCTCGCGGACTCCCCCGGCGAGATCCTCGCGTCGATGGGCAACTACGTCTTCGACGCCGACGCGCTGGTCGACGCCGTCCTCCGTGACGGCCAGATCGAGGCGTCGGACCACGACATGGGCGGCGACATCGTCCCGGACTTCGTCGCGCGTGGCGACGCGGGCGTCTACGACCTCAAGCGCAACGACGTCCCCGGGTCGAACGAGCGCGACCGGTACTACTGGCGCGACGTCGGGACGATCGACTCGTTCTACGACGCGCACATGGACCTCATCGCACCGGTGCCGGTCTTCAACCTGTACAACCAGGACTGGCCGATCTTCAACCAGCAGACGAACCTGCCCCCGGCGAAGTTCGTCCGCGACGCGAACGGCAACACCGGCTCGACGGTCGACTCCCTCGTGTCGCTCGGCTGCCTCGTGTCCGGCGCCCAGGTCGAGCGCAGCATGATCGGCCCCTGGTGCGGCATCGACTCCGGCGCGAAGGTCCTCGACTCGATCGTCTTCGAACGCGCTTCGATCGGCGCCGGCTCCGTCGTGAACCGCGCCATCCTCGACAAGGACGTGGTGATCGCCCCCGGCGCCCAGGTCGGCATCGACCGCGAAGCGGACGAAGCGCGCGGCTTCACCGTCACCGAGTCCGGCATCACGGTCGTCGGCAAGGGCGTGCGCGTCGACGCGTAGCGTCGCGCGGGCAGGAACGGACGGCCCAGGAGGCGCGGCTGGCGTCATGAACGCCGGCCGCGCCTCCTGAGTCGGTACCGTTGGTGCGTGCCACGCTTCCTCGTCGTCCTCGATGCCGATTCCACGCTCCTCGAGGACGAGGTCATCGAACTCCTGGCCGACACGGCGGGGACCCGGCCACAGGTCCAGGCGATCACGGAGCGCGCCATGCGCGGCGAGATCGACTTCGCCGAGAGCCTCCGGGAGCGTGTCGCGACCCTGGCGGGCCTCCAGGACGACGTCTTCCGGGGTGCACAGCAGGCGGTCCGCGTGACTCGTGGCGCCGACCAGCTCGTCCGCGGCGTGCACGCCGCGGGCGGGACCGTCGGCGTCGTGTCGGGCGGCTTCCACGAGGTCCTCGACCCGTTCGCCGAGCAGATCGGACTCGACCACTGCCGGGCGAACCGGCTCGAGGTGGTGGACGGCGTCCTCACCGGGCGGGTCCTCGGCGACGTCGTGGACGCGTACGCCAAGGCCGTCGCACTGCGCGAGTGGGCCGCATCCGACGACGTGCCGATCGTCCGCACCGTCGCGATCGGCGACGGCGCCAACGACCTCGAGATGATGCGTGTAGCCGGACTGTCGATCGCGTTCGACGCGAAGCCGCTCGTCCGCGAGCAGGCGGACGTCGCGGTCGTCGACCGTGACCTGTCGAGCGTGCTCGCGACGCTCGGCCTGCGCGGCTGACGCGCCGACCTCACGGCCTCAGCGACACCTCACGGCCGACCGGGGGCGTGAGGTGTCGCTCAGCGCGTGACGTCGAGGCGACCCGACGGGGTCAGTGCCCCATCCCGAGGCCGCCGTCGACCGGGATCACCGCGCCGGAGATGTACCCGGCCCCGTCGCCGGCGAGGAAGAGCGTGGCGTCCGCGACGTCGTCGACGGTGCCGTACCGCGCCGCCGGGATCTGCTTCTTGAACTCGGCCTGCAGCTCTTCGGGCAGCGCCGCCGTCATGTCCGTCTGGATGAACCCGGGCGCGACGACGTTGGCGGTGATGCCGCGGGAGCCGAGCTCGCGCGTGATCGACCGGGCCATGCCGACGAGGGCGGCCTTCGACGAGGCGTAGTTGACCTGGCCGACCTGGCCGTAGGCGCCGACGACGCTCGACATGAGCACGATGCGGCCGAACTTCGCCTTCATCATGCCCTTCGTGGCGCGCTTGACGACCCGGAACGTCCCCGTGAGGTTCGTGTCGATGACGCTCGTGAAGTCCTCCTCCGACATGCGGAGCAGCAGCTGGTCGTTCGTGATCCCGGCGTTCGCGACGAGGACCTCGATCGGTCCGAGCTCGGCCTCGACCTGCGAGAAGGCAGCGTCGACCGAGGCCGTGTCGGTGATGTCGGCCTGCACCGTGAGCGCGCCCTCGGGGCCGCCCTGGCCGCTGCGGGACGTGACCGCGACGCGGTGGCCGGCGGCGACGAAGCGCTCCGCGAGGGCGTGGCCGATGCCGCGGTTGCCGCCGGTGACGAGGACGGTACGGGGGGTGCTCATGGTCGCTCCGTTCGGGGTGGGTTGCACGGCGCGCCGGGCCCGGACCGGGTCGGACACGCCCGGAAGAGCGTACCGGAGCCGATACGCGCACCGTGTCCGCGCGCGGCGGAACCATCCGGGCCCGCGCGGAGTTAGGCTTTCCCTCGGGCAGAGGAAAGAACATCGGATGAAGACGACGCACAGCATCACCACCCTCCCGGACTCTCCGGAGCAGGATCGTGCGCACCGCCTGTCCCGGTACGTCTGGCAGATGGCCCTCCGCGTCGTGTTCTTCATCGGTGCGGTCGTCGTGTGGTCGATCTGGCACACGTGGATCGCCGTCATCCCGATCGTCCTCGCCGGCGTGATCCCGTGGGTCGCCGTCATCATCGCCAACGCGGGCAGCCGTGCCGAGAGCGACATCGTGACGCCTGCCGGTGCGATCCAGCTCTACGACGCCGTGGACCCGCGACTCCGCGAACAGCAGGAGGACGCCCGGGCCGAGGCGTACCGCGCCGAGCAGGACCGGCTGCGCGAGCAGGCGCAGGACGCGCAGGCCGAGTGGCAGCGCAACGGTGACCGCTCGCGTGTCTGGGGACGTCGCTGATGGGGGCCACGTTCGACCTCTTCACCGAACCCGGCTCGACCCCCGTGTGCTCCCGAGCGGGCTGCGTGTCGACCGCCTCGTGGCGCGTCAACTGGCGCAACCCGCGGATCCACGCGACCGACCGGGTGAAGATCTGGGCCGCGTGCGACGAGCACCGTGACTTCCTCGCCGACTACCTCCGGTCCCGGTCGTTCCCCGTCCGTGTCACGGGCATGCACGAGGACGTGGACCGCCTCGACGACGAACGCGACCCGGCCGACGCCCCGAAGAACGACGTCGGTGCACGCGCAGCCGGTGACCGTCGGTGAACCAGCAGTTCGACCCGAGCTCCCGGTACGGCCGACGGCACGCGCAGAAGCTCGAGCGCGCCGCAGCCGCCTCCGCTGCCGACGGCACCACCCGGACCGCCGAGCGTGATCCGGACGAGCCCTTCGTCGGCTGGCGCTTCGTCCGGAGCCGGCGGTGGCTCGGCTACTTCGCCATCGCGGTGGCGTTCGCGATCGTGTGCGCGCTGTTCGGCATGTGGCAGTGGGACCGCCGGAACGAGGCCGTCCGCCAGAACGAGCAGGTCGCGCAGAACTACGAGCACACCCCGGTCCCCCTCGACGAGGCACTCCCGACGGCGTCGAGCTGGAACGACGGCAAGACCTGGCTCCGCGTGAGCGTCACCGGCCGCTACGACACCGACGACCAGCTGCTCGTCCGGAACCGCGTGCACAACGGCCAGCCCGGCTTCGAGGTCCTCACGCCGCTCGTCACGGCCGACGGTCGTGCGTTCGTCGTCGACCGCGGCTGGGTCCCCACCGGCAACGCACAGGACGCCCCCGACCACGTGCCCGCTCCCCCGTCCGGCGAGGTCACGGCGATCGTCCGACTGCAGCCGAGCGAACCGCGCATCCCCGGCCGCACCGACCCGGCACACACCGACCAGGTGCAGTCCGTGACGCTGTCCGACGTCGGCAAGAAGGTCGACACGCCCATCTACACCGGGGCGTACGGGCAGCTCGCGTCCGAGTCCCCCGCCCCGACCGAGGCTCGCCCGCTCGGCTGGGAGCGCCCGACGGCCGACACGGGGCTGCACCTCAGCTACTTCATCCAGTGGTTCATGTTCGCGGTCGGCGGGTTCGGGTTCCTCGCCTACCTGATGGTGCAGGAGTTCCGGAACCTGAACCAGGACGACCCCGAGGAGCGCGAGCGCGCCCTCGAGCGCCAGCGCCGCAAGGACGCGAAGCCGAAGACGGACGCGCAGATCGAGGACGAGCTGCTGAACGCGGGTCGCTGACGCCAGCACAGGGCTGACGCCACCCAGGACGGACTGGAGGCGCGGTGCCAGCTGGCACCGCGCCTCCAGTCCGTCGACGGGTCGCGCCCGTCGGCGGTGCGGGTCACGCGAGCTCGATGAGCTCCGCGTAGTCCTTGTTCCAGTGGTCCTCGGTGCCGTCCGGCAGGAGCAGCACTCGCTCGGGGTTGAGCGCCTCGACCGCACCGGCGTCGTGCGACACCAGCACCACGGCACCCTCGTAGCCGGCCAGCGCGCCGAGGATCTCCTCGCGCGAGGCCGGGTCGAGGTTGTTCGTCGGCTCGTCGAGCAGCAGCACGTTCGCGCCCGACACGACGATCATCGCGAGCGAGAGCCGCGTCTTCTCACCGCCGGAGAGGACACCGGCCTTCTTGTAGCCGTCGTCACCGGTGAACAGGAACGAGCCGAGGACCCGTCGCGCCTCGGTCTCGTTGAGGTCGTTCGACGCGGACACCATGTTCTCGATCACGGTGCGGTTCACGTCGATGTTCTCGTGCTCCTGCGCGTAGTACCCGATCCGCAGGCCGTGTCCGGGCAGGATCTCCCCCGTGTCCGGCTGGTCGGCGCCCGCGAGGATGCGCAGCAACGTCGTCTTGCCGGCACCGTTGAACCCGAGGATCACGACGCGCGAGCCCCGGTCGATGGCGAGGTCCACGCCGGCGAAGATCTCGAGCGACCCGTAGGACTTCGACAGCCCCTCGGCCATCAGCGGGGTGCGGCCACAGGGCGTCGGGGTCGGGAAGCGCAGCTTCGCGACGCGGTCGACGGCGCGCTCGTCCTCGAGCCCGGCGAGGAGCTTCTCGGCACGCGCGACCATCTGGTGCGCCGCTGCGGCCTTCGTGGCCTTCGCACCGAAGCGGGCCGCCTGGTCCTTGAGCGTGGCGGCCTTCTTCTCGGCGTTCGCGCGCTCCTTGCGGCGGCGCTCCTCGTCGGCGGCACGCTGCCGCTGGTAGAGCTTCCACCCCATGTTGTAGACGTCGATCGACTGGCGGTTGGCGTCGAGGTAGAAGACGCGGTTGACGACCTCGTCCACGAGCTCGACGTCGTGGGAGATGACGATCACACCGCCCGGGTACGTCTTGAGGTGCTCGCGCAGCCAGATGATCGAGTCGGCGTCGAGGTGGTTCGTCGGCTCGTCGAGGATCATCGTCTCGGCGTCCGAGAACAGGATCCGGGCGAGCTCGATGCGACGGCGCTGACCACCTGACAGCGTCTTGAGCTGCTGGTCGAGGATGCGGTCCGGCAGCTTGAGGTTCGACGCGATCGACGCCGCCTCGGCCTCGGCCGCGTAGCCGCCGAGCGCGTTGAACTGGTCGTCCAGCCGGCTGTACCGCCGCATGGCCTTCTCGGCGACGGCGGCGTCCGTGCTGGCCATGTCGAGCGTGGCCTGGCGGATGCCCTCGACGAGCTCGCCGAGCCCACGGGCGTCGAGGATGCGCTTGCGGGCGGTGTCCTCCGGGTTGCCGGAGCGGGGGTCCTGCGGCAGGTACCCGATCTCGCCGGAGCGGTCGATCTTGCCCCCGGTCGGCTGGGTCTCACCCGCCAGGGCCTTGGTCATCGTGGTCTTCCCCGCGCCGTTCCGGCCGACGAGGCCGATCTTGTCGCCCTTCTCGACGCGGAAGGACACGTTCTCCATCAGGAGGCGAGCCCCGACGCGGATCTCGAGGTCGTGCACGGCAAGCACAGCAGACGTCCAATCAGTTGGTGGATGTGCACAACGGTGTGTGCGGGAGGTGCACCGCTACGCTGACGGGACCGATGGTCCCGAACGGGACCAGCAGTCCATTCTAGGAGAATCCATGACGAACGCCACCGGGTTCGCTCGCCGCGCAGTCCTCGCCGACCGTCTGCGCACCCACGGCCTGGCCACGAACGCCGCCCTGGTCGCCGGCGGAGCACTCTTCACCGCCGCCATGGCGCAGGTCGAGGTGCCGATGTGGCCGGTGCCGATCACGGGCCAGACCCTGGCGGTCGTGCTCGTCGGTGCCACCCTCGGTGCCCGCCGCGGCATGCTGTCGCTGCTCGTCTACGCGGTCGCCGGACTCGCCGGTGCGCCGTTCTTCGCCGACTTCACGGGTGGCCTCGGCGCCCTCGCCGTGCCGAGCTTCGGCTACGTCATCGGCTTCATCCCCGCCGCCGGCGTCATCGGCTGGCTCGCCCGTCGCGACTGGGACCGACACGTGGGCCGTGCCGCGGTGGCGATGCTCGTCGCCAGCGCGATCCCGTTCGTCACCGGTCTCCCCTACCTGGCCGTCGTGCTCGGACAGCTCGGCGCGCCCAACGACCTGCAGTCGGTCCTCGCGGCCGGGCTCTACCCCTTCATCGTGGGTGGCATCGCGAAGGCCCTCATCGCCGCGGGCATCGTGCCGCTGGCGTGGAAGGTCCTCGGCCGCCGCTGAGTCCCGTCGCAGAAGGGCCCCGCACCGTCCGGTGCGGGGCCCTTCTGCGTGCGCGGGGGCGCGTGGGGGGCGGCGCGCGGGGGCGTGCGCGAGCGGGCAGGACACGCCGCAGGCCGCCCGCCGAGCGGGCGAAACCGGCCGCTCCAGAGCGGCGCGTGTGACTTTTTTGGCCCGCTCGGGGCGCGCCCGAGACCCGACGCACAGACGGACGGGAGGCGCAGTGCCAGCCGGCACCGCGCCTCCCGTCCGTCAGGGGGGTCGCTACTAGATCGAGAAGCCGAGCGCGCGCATCATCTCGCGCCCGTCGTCGGTGATCCGCTCCGGGCCCCACGGCGGCATCCAGACCCAGTTGATCCGGAACGCGTCGACGATGCCGTCCAGCGCGTTCGCCGTGTCGCCCTCGATGACGTCGGTCAGGGGGCAGCCCGCGCTCGTCAGGGTCATGCTGATCACGAGCGCCGTCGCCTCGTCGTCCCAGGCGAGGTCGTAGATGAGCCCGAGGTCGACGATGTTCACGCCGAGTTCCGGGTCCTGGACCTCCTTGAGGCCCTCGACGACCTCGTCGAACTTCTCCGGTGCGAGTGCGGTGATCATCAGTTCCCCGCCGCAGCGGCTGCGGCCTGCACGTAGCGGTCGTAGCCCTCGTTCTCGAGGCGCTCGGCGAGCTCGGGGCCACCCTGCTCGGCGACCTTGCCCGCGACGAACACGTGCACGAAGTCCGGCTTGATGTAGCGGAGGATGCGCGTGTAGTGGGTGATCAGCAGCACGCCGAGCCCGGTCGCGGCCTTGGCACGGTTGACGCCCTCGGACACGATCTTCAGTGCGTCGACGTCGAGGCCGGAGTCGGTCTCGTCGAGCACGGCGAACTTCGGCTTGAGGAGCTCGAGCTGCATGATCTCGTGGCGCTTCTTCTCGCCACCGGAGAAGCCCTCGTTGACGTTGCGCTCGGCGAAGGCCGAGTCCATCTTGAGGTCGGCCATCGACTGGCGGAGGTCCTTGACCCAGCTGCGGAGCGCCGGGGCCTCGCCGTCGATCGCGGTCTTGGCGGTGCGGAGGAAGTTCGACACCGTCACGCCGGGGATCTCCACCGGGTACTGCATGGCGAGGAACATGCCGGCACGGGCACGCTCGTCGACGCTCATCGCGAGGACGTCCTCGCCGTCGAGCGTGATCGAGCCACCGACGACGTTGTACCGGGGGTGGCCGGCGATCGTGTAGGCGAGGGTGGACTTGCCCGAGCCGTTCGGGCCCATGATCGCGTGGATCTCGCCCTCGTTGATGGTGAGGTCGACGCCCTTGAGGATCTCCTTGACACCCTGGTCGGTGTCGATCGAGACCTGCAGGTCGCGGATTTCGAGAGTGGACATTGCGTTCCTTCGGTTGCAGCTGGTGTGCGGCGTCAGCCGCGGGAAGTGAGTGGAGGCCGGGAACGGCCGGGTCGGAGCGGTCTCAGTCGACCGGGACGGGGTCGTGCACGTCGACGTAGACCTCGCCGTCGCGGACCTCGACCCGGAAGACCGGGACGGGTTCATACGCCGGGAAGTTCTGCGGCTTGCCGGTGGCCAGCGAGAAGCGGGATCCGTGGGCCCAGCACTCGAGCGTGTCGCCCTCGACGAACCCCTCCGCCAGGGAGATGTCCCCGTGGGTGCAGGTGTCGCCGATCGCGTGCACGGTGCCGGCGGAGTCCTTCACGATGGCGACCGCGGTGCCGTCGACCACGGCGCGCATCGGGCTGTCCACCTGGATGTCCGCCTCGGCACAGACCTTCGTCGACATCAGGCGGAGGCCTCCGGTGCGGCCTCGGCGATGACCGAGCGCCCCTCGGCGAGCTCCTGCTCGACCGCGGCGATGAGGCGTTCCTCGAGCTCGGGCGCACCGATCTTCTGGATGACCTCGACGAGGAAGCCGAGCACGACGAGACGACGTGCCTCTTCCTCGGGGATGCCGCGGGACTGCAGGTAGAACAGCTGCTCGTCGTCGAAGCGACCGGTCGCACTCGCGTGACCGGCGCCCTCGATGTTGCCCGTCTCGATCTCGAGGTTCGGGATGCTGTCCGCACGCGTGCCGTCGGTGAGGACGAGGTTGCGGTTCTGCTCGTACGAGTCCGTGCCGTCGCCGGCGCGCCCGATGAGCACGTCGCCGATCCAGACCGTGTGCGCGCCCTGGCCCTGCAGCGCGCCCTTGTAGTTGACCCGACCGCGCGTGTTGGGCGCGTCGTGGTTCACGTAGACCTGCTGCTCGATGTACTGACCGGCGTCGGCGAAGTACACGCCGTACATCTCGGTGTCGGCACCCTGCGCACCGAGGTGCGTCGAGGGGTTGACCCGGATGACGTCGCCGCCGAGCGAGACCACGACGTGCTTGAGGAAGGCGTCGCGGCCGACCTCGGCGAAGTGGGTCGACACGTGCACCGCGTCGTCGTCCCAGTCCTGCAGGCTGACGACCGTCAGGCGGGCGCCGTCGCGGACGACGATCTCGACGTTCTCGCTGAGGAGCGCCGAACCACGGTTGTCGAGCACCACGATGCCCTGCGCATGCGCCTCGGCCGTGATGACCGTGTGCGCGGCGCGGGGCTGCGTGCCGAAGTCGGAACGCGTGATCGTGATGAACTCGTGCGCCTCGGTGGACTTGACCGTGACAGCCAGCACCGCGTCGCGAGCGGTCCAGGCGGCCGCGGCGGCGCGGTCCTCGGGCAGGCCGGCGGTGCCGACGCGGGGGTCGTCGCTGCGACCCCACTCGACGTCGGCGCCGTCGGACTGGCGGGCGAGGAACGGGTAGGCGGATCCGTCGAGGCCACCGTCGAGCAGGGGCTGGAGCTTCGCGAGGGGCGCGAACTTCCAGTTCACCTCTCGCCCGGTGACGGTCGGGAACGCGTCGACGTCACCGGACTGGAACCGCTCGGAGCGGGTCTGCACCGGGATCGTCTTGTCGGGCGCGTCCCAGCCGCCGTCGGAGTGTGCTCCGGCGCCGTGCTGCGTGGTCGCCGCGGGCTCGATCGGCTGGTCGATGTGGGGAGGGGTGGTGCTGGACATCTAGCCGACGGATCCTTCCATGCTCATCTCGATGAGCTTGTTGAGTTCGAGTGCGTACTCCATCGGGAGCTCGCGGGCGATCGGCTCGATGAAGCCGCGGACGATCATCGCCATCGCCTCGTCCTCGGGCATGCCGCGCGACATGAGGTAGAACAGCTGCTCCTCGCTCACGCGGGAGACCGTGGCCTCGTGCCCGAGCTGGACGTCGTCGACGCGGATGTCGATCGCCGGGTAGGTGTCCGACCGGCTGATGGTGTCCACCAGCAGCGCGTCGCACCGCACGGTGTTCGCCGCATGGTGGGCTGCCGGGTCGACCCGGACCTCACCGCGGTACCCCGCGCGACCGCCGCCACGGGCGATCGACTTCGACACGATCGAGGACGTCGTGTAGGGCGCCATGTGGATCATCTTCGCGCCGGCGTCCTGGTGCTGGCCGGGACCGGCGAAGGCGACGGAGAGCGTCTCGCCCTTGGCGTGCTCACCCGCGAGGTAGATCGAGGGGTACTTCATCGTCACCTTGGAGCCGATGTTGCCGTCGATCCACTCCATCGTGGCGCCCTCGTGCGCGATCGCACGCTTGGTGACGAGGTTGTAGACGTTGTTCGACCAGTTCTGGATCGTCGTGTAGCGCACGCGGGCGTTCTTCTTCACGATGATCTCGACGACGGCCGAGTGCAGGGAGTCCGACTTGTAGATCGGGGCGGTGCAGCCCTCGATGTAGTGGACGTAGGAGTCCTCGTCCGCGATGATCAGCGTCCGCTCGAACTGGCCCATGTTCTCGGTGTTGATCCGGAAGTAGGCCTGCAGCGGGATCTCGACGTGGACGCCCTTCGGGACGTAGACGAACGAGCCGCCGGACCACACGGCCGTGTTCAGCGCGGCGAACTTGTTGTCGCCGGCCGGGATCACGGTGCCGAAGTACTCCTCGAAGATCTCGGGGTGCTCGCGCAGCGCCGTGTCGGTGTCCATGAAGATGACACCCTGCTGCTCCAGGTCCTCGCGGATCTGGTGGTACACGACCTCGGACTCGTACTGCGCGGCGACGCCGGCGACGAGGCGCTGGCGCTCGGCCTCGGGGATGCCGAGCTTCTCGTAGGTCGCGCGGATGTCCTCGGGGAGGTCTTCCCACGACTGCGCCTGCTTCTCGGTGGAGCGCACGAAGTACTTGATGTTGTCGAAGTCGATGCCCGTCAGGTCGGCACCCCACGTCGGCATCGGCTTGCGGTCGAAGAGCTGCAGGCCCTTGAGCCGGTTCTTGAGCATCCACTCGGGCTCGGACTTGAGGTTCGAGATGTCGGTCACGACCTCTTCCGAGATGCCGCGGCGAGCAGAGGCGCCGGCCGAGTCGGAGTCGGACCAGCCGAACTCGTATTGGCCGAGCCCTTCGAGCTCGGGACGGTCGATGAGCACGTCGGACATGGTCTCCTCGTTTCCTTCTCGCGGCAGCGTCTTCGGGTGTCAACCCGTGGCGTCTGGACGCCATTCCACCGCAGACCCCCGACACGCTCGTCGCGCGCACGGTGGACACGGTGTTGCTCCCTCGCAACGTCGATGGTTCCACACAGCCCTGAGTGTCGACGTCCTGGGTGTGAACGGCGATCTCGGACCATTCGGAGCCGGCGCCTGCCTAGACTTGACTGCTGCTGAACCCTCGAATCCTACAGGTTCGCTGCACGGAACAACAGGAAGGCACCACGCTCGTGACTCGCGTCGCATCCCCCGTCGACCAGGACGTCCGCCGTGCGCGGTGGTGGTCGCTCCCCCGTGTCGTCGACCAGCGAGTCGTCGTCCTCGCCTGGGCGTCGTTCGTCGTCGAGGTGATCCTGATCGGCACGGGCGGCCTCGTCCGCCTCACCGCATCGGGTCTCGGGTGCCCGACCTGGCCGAAGTGCACGGCGGACTCCCTCGTCTCGACGCCCGAGATGGGCATCCACGGCATCATCGAGTTCGGCAACCGACTGCTCACCTTCGTGCTCGTCGTCGTCGCGATCGCCATGTTCCTGCTCGTCGTCCGGATGCGCCGCACGCGCCCCGAACTGTTCTGGCTCGCGTTCGCCCAGGGCGCAGCGATCCCGGTGCAGGCCGTGATCGGCGGCATGAGCGTCTGGACCAACCTCAACCCGTTCGTCGTCGGGCTGCACTTCGTCGTCTCCGCCGCGCTCACGGCGGTCACCGCCGCACTCGTCTACCGCGCCATGCGTGGTCCGCGCACCGCCGAGCGGCTCGTCCCCGGCTGGTACACGGGCGTCGTGCGCGGCACCATCGCCGCGGTCGTCGTCACCGTGCTCGTCGGCATCCTCACCACCGGCAGCGGCCCGCACGCCGGCGCCGACGAGGCGGTCGACGGCGGACGACTGCACCGCACGGGCTTCGACCCCGCCGTGATGGAGCACCTGCACGCGATCCCCGCCTACGTCCTGTTCGCCCTGACCCTCGTCCTCGTGGTCGGCGCGGTCCGCCTGCGCCTGTCGAGCAAGTGGGCGCTGCTGCTCCTGGTGGTCGAGTTCGTCCAGATCGCCGTCGGGCTCACCCAGGCGCGCACGGGACTGCCGGTCGGTCTGGTGGGGACGCACATGGTCCTCGCGGGCCTGCTCGTCGGTGCCACCACGGTCGTGACGCTCTCCACGCGCGGCACCGCCGGTCGCCAGGCCGTCCGCGAGCCGATCGCGGGCTGACGCGCGGCGCACCGCACGCGGTCCCCGACACCCCACGAGTCGATCGACTCGTGGGGTGTCGTTCGACATGCGCGGAACGCAACCGGCTGACGGACTGGAGGCGCGGTGCGGGCCCGCCACGCGCCTCCAGGCCGGTGGGTGGTCGCGACCGGCGCTCCTGCGGACCCGGAACGACCACCCCGACGTCGTACGACGACGGGATCGTCGCACGCCAGCGCGTTCAACAACCCGCGTCCGCAACGAACGACCTCGTCGCTGTCGTACGACAGCGACGATGTCGCACGGGGTTCGCAGCCGAGACGGCCGCACGCCCAGCGCTAGAAGGTGAAGACCTGCGGCAGCAGCGGGTCGATGCCCACGGCGATGAACAGCAGCGTCAGGTACGTGATCGAGCTGTGGAAGACGCGCATCGGCTGCACGTGCTCCACGTGCTGGATCGCCCGCGAGTACAGCCGGTGCGACTCGACGACGAACCAGATGCCACCGGCCAGCGCGACCACCGTGTAGAGCGGCCCCATGTGCGCGACCGGGATGAGCAGCAGCGAGCAGACGAGCGTCGCCCACGCGTACAGGACGACCTGCAGACCGACCACCGTGCGACCGCGGACGACCGCCAGCATCGGCACGTCGGCGGCGTCGTAGTCGTCGCGGTACTTCATCGACAGCGGCCAGTAGTGCGGCGGCGTCCAGAGGAAGATCACCATGAAGAGGATGACCGGCGCCCAGGTCAGCGACCCGGTGACGCCCGCCCAGCCGATCAGCACGGGCATGCAGCCGGCCGAACCGCCCCAGACGATGTTCTGCGGGGTGCGGCGCTTGAGCCACAGCGTGTAGACGAAGACGTAGATGAGGATCGCGATGACGCTCAGGGCGGCCGCGAGCCAGTTCACCAGGAACCCGAGGACCGCGGTCGACGCGACGCCGAGCACCCACGAGAAGACGAGTGCCTCACGGTCGGAGAGCTCACCCGTGACGAGCGGCCGGGTGCTCGTGCGCTTCATGAGCCGGTCGATGTCGCGGTCGATGTAGCAGTTGAAGGCCGAGGCGGACCCGGCCGACATCGCGCCACCGAGCATCGTCCAGAAGACGAGCCACAGGTCCGGCACCCCGCGCTCGGCGAGGAACATCGTCGGTGCCGTCGTGACGAGCAGCAGCTCCATGACCCGCGGCTTCGTCAGCGAGACGTAGGCACGCACCTTGCGCGACAGCGTCGAGCGGGGTCGATCGGTGTCGGGCCGGGTCACGGTGGCAGTCGGCAAGGGAACCTCAGTCTGTTCGCGTCAGCTCACACGCTCGGTGGACGGCTCCGTCGTCGTCGGGGCGTGCGTCGACCCGGAATGCGCACGGGTCCCCGACAGTTTACGTGATGGAGGCGCCGCGATGATGCCCCGCCCCGCCATCCGGACCGAAGTCACCCACCGACACGCCCGGCCGACGGCGGGTCCCCGCGACGGCGAGTGAACAACCGGCGTCACCTGAACCCCTTCTGAGTGCATGGTCACTATGCTGGAGTCGCCCTCCCGCAGTGCGTGCCCCGATGACGTCGGCCGCGAAGAGCCGGTCGGCCGCCGCGAGACGGCGACCCGACGAAGGCCCCGGGATGGCGATCATGTCCGTGCGATGGCACGAGCCCTCGCACATGTCGCATCAAGAAGGGTCAACATCCAAGTGGCTGAATTCACCTGGGACGCCATCGACAGGAAGGCCGTCGACACGGCCCGCGTACTCGCCGCCGACTCGGTCGAGGCCGCCGGCAACGGTCACCCCGGCACCGCGATGAGCCTCGCGCCGGTCGCCCACCTGCTCTTCCAGAAGGTGATGCGTCGCGACCCCAGCGACTCCACCTGGATCGGCCGCGACCGCTTCATCCTCTCCGCCGGTCACGCCTCGATCCTCCAGTACGTGCAGTTCTACCTGCACGGCTACGGCCTCGAGCTCGAGGACCTCCAGCACCTCCGCAAGTGGGGCTCGAAGACCCCGGGTCACCCGGAGTACGGCCACACCGACGGCGTCGAGATCACCACCGGCCCGCTCGGCCAGGGCCTCGCCTCGGCCGTGGGCTTCGGGTACGCGCAGCGCTTCGAGCGCGGCCTCTTCGACCCGGAGACCGCCGACGGCGAGTCGCCGTTCGACCACTTCACCTACGTGATCGCCGGTGACGGCGACATGCAGGAAGGCGTCACGAACGAGGCCGCGAGCCTCGCCGGCCGCCAGCAGCTCGGTCGCCTGGTCGTCTTCTACGACTCGAACCAGATCTCCATCGAGGACGACACCGACATCTCCTTCTCGGAGAGCGTCCCGGACCGTTACGAGGCGCTCGGCTGGCACGTCCAGACCGTCGACTGGAAGAAGACGGGCGAGTACTCGGAAGACGTCGAGTCCCTCTTCGCCGCGGTCGAGGCCGCCAAGGCCGTCACCGACAAGCCGTCGCTCATCGTCCTCAAGACGATCATCGGCTGGCCGTCGCCGACCAAGCAGAACTCCGGCAAGATCCACGGCTCCGCCCTCGGTGGCGAGGAGCTCAAGGGCCTCAAGGAGGTCCTCGGCTTCGACCCCGAGCAGACCTTCCACGTCGACCCCGAGGTGCTCGAGTACACCCGCGGTGCCGTCGCCAAGGGCCAGGCGGAGCACGCCGAGTGGCAGAAGACCTTCGACGCGTGGGCCGCTGCCAACCCCGAGAAGAAGACGCTCCTCGACCGCATCAACGCCGGTGAGCTCCCCGAGGGCCTCGAAGAAGCCCTCCCGGTCTTCCCGACCGAGAAGGCCGTCTCGACCCGTGCCGCCTCCGGCAAGGTCATCAACGCCATCGCGCCGCTCATGCCCGAGTTCTGGGGCGGCTCGGCCGACCTCGCCGAGTCGAACCTGACCACGATCGAGGGCGCCAAGTCCTTCGGTCCGGTCGAGGCCTCGACCAAGGCGTGGAGCACCGACCCGTACGGCCGCGTGCTGCACTTCGGCATCCGCGAGCACGCGATGGGCTCGATCCTGTCCGGCATCGTCCTGCACGGGAACACCCGCCCCTTCGGCGGCACGTTCCTCATCTTCAGCGACTACATGCGTCCGGCGGTCCGTCTCGCCGCGCTCATGCAGGCGCCGGCGATCTACGTCTGGACGCACGACTCCGTCGCCCTCGGTGAGGACGGCCCGACGCACCAGCCGATCGAGCAGCTCAGCGCCCTCCGCGCGATCCCGGGTCTGGACGTCGTCCGCCCGGCCGACGCCAACGAGGTCGCCTACGCCTGGCTCGAGATGCTCAAGCACAAGGACCGCCCGGCCGGCATCGCGCTGAGCCGTCAGAACCTCCCCGTCTTCGAGCGTGGCGAGGGCGACGCCTCCGGTGAGGTCTTCGCCTCGGCGAAGAACGTCGCCAAGGGCGCGTACATCCTGGCCGAGGCGCCGAACGGCACCCCCGACGTGATCCTCATCGCGACCGGTTCCGAGGTCCAGATCGCCGTCGAGGCACGTGAGCAGCTCAAGGGCGAGGGCATCAACGCCCGCGTCGTGAGCGCCCCGTCGCTCGAGTGGTTCCGCGCCCAGTCCGAGAACTACCAGGACCAGGTGCTGCCGAAGAACGTCACCGCGCGCGTCTCGGTCGAGGCCGGGATCGCCATGAGCTGGCGCGACATCATCGGCGACAAGGGCCGCAGCGTCTCGATCGAGCACTTCGGTGCCTCGGCCGACTACCAGACGCTGTTCAAGGAGTTCGGCTTCACGACGGAGCACGTCGTGGCCGCCGCGAAGGAATCCCTCGCGGCTTCCTGACCCCCCGAGGGCCGGGTCCGGTTCGCCGGATCCGGCCCTTCTTCCGGGAGGCGCGGCTCGGCCCCGCCACGCGCCTCCCGGTCCCCCAGACCCCGGCCACCAGGCCGATGAAGGAAAGAAGAGAAACACATGGCTGAGAACACCCCCACCGCCGCGCTCTCCGCGGTCGGCGTGAGCATCTGGCTCGACGACCTGTCCCGCGAGCTCCTCGAGACCGGCAAGCTCGAGTCCCTCATCGCCGAGAAGAACGTCGTCGGCGTCACGACGAACCCGACGATCTTCGCCTCGGCCCTCGCCAAGGGCGAGCGCTACGACGCACAGGTCAAGGAGCTGGCCGCTGCCGGCACCGAGGTCACCGACGCGATCTTCGAGATCACCACGCAGGACGTCGCCAACGCGTCCGACGTCTTCAAGCCGATCTACGACTCGACCAAGGGCTTCGACGGCCGCGTGTCGATCGAGGTCGAGCCGGGCCTCGCGCACGAGACCCAGAAGACCATCGAGCAGGCCAAGTTCCTGTTCGACAAGGTCGGCAAGGAGAACGTCCTCATCAAGATCCCGGCAACGGTCGAGGGCCTCGAGGCCATCACCGAGGTCATCGCCGCCGGCATCTCGGTCAACGTCACCCTGATCTTCTCGCTCGAGCGCTACCGCGCCGTCATCGACGCCTACCTCGGTGGCCTCGAGAAGGCCAAGGCCGCCGGCCACGACCTGTCGAAGATCCACTCGGTCGCGTCCTTCTTCGTGTCGCGCGTCGACTCCGAGATCGACAAGCGTCTCGACGCCGTCGGCACGGACGAGGCGAAGGCCCTCAAGTCGAAGGCCGGCATCGCCAACGCGCAGCTCGCCTACCAGGTCTGGACCGAGGCGTTCGCCTCCGAGCGCGCCCTCGGCCTGCTCGAGGCCGGTGCGAACACCCAGCGTCCGCTCTGGGCCTCGACCGGTGTCAAGGACCCGTCGCTGCCCGACACGCTCTACGTGACCGAACTGGCCGCGCCGAGCACCGTCAACACCATGCCGGGCAAGACGCTCGACGCCACGTTCGACCACGGCGAGATCCACGGCGACGCCATCGCCGGGTCGTTCGACGCCGCGCAGCAGGTCCTCGACCAGCTCGCCGCCCAGGGCATCGACTACGACGACGTCGTGGCGCTGCTCGAGAAGGAGGGCGTCGACAAGTTCAACGTCTCGTGGGGCGAGCTCGTCGACACCGTCAAGAACGCACTCGAGGGCGCCAAGTAGTGACGGTCTCCATCGCCGCCAGCGGTGACGCGGCGCGGGCCATCGACCAGGTGGTCCCGCGTCTCGTCACCGATCTGGTGGCGTCGGGCATCACCGCCCAGGACCCTGAGCTCTGGGGTCCCGACGCCGAGGCCGAGGCGTCGAAGCGCCTCGGCTGGGTGGAGGCCGTCTCGGTCTCCCGCCCGCTCGTCGCCGAGGTCGCGGCGCTGCGCGAGTCGCTCCTCGCCGAGGGGATCGACCACGTCGTCCTCGCCGGCATGGGCGGCTCGTCGCTCGCGCCCGAGGTCATCACCCGGACCGCCGGCGTGCCGCTCACGGTCCTCGACTCCACCGACCCGGCGCAGGTCCGCGCCGCCGTGGAGCACCAGCTGGACCGCACCGTGCTCGTCGTGTCCTCGAAGTCGGGTTCGACCCTCGAGACCGACTCGCAGCGCCGTGTCTACGAGCAGGCCTTCCGCGACGCCGGCATCGACCCGGCGAAGCGCATCGTCGTCGTCACCGACCCGGGCTCCCCGCTCGAGGCCGTCGCGACGGACGCCGGGTACCGCGTCTTCACCGCCGACCCGAACGTCGGCGGCCGCTACTCCGCACTGACCGCGTTCGGCCTCGTGCCGTCCGGCCTCGGCGGTGCCGACATCGCGGAGCTCCTCGACGAGGCCGACGCCATCTCGGCGCTGCTCTCGGTCGACATCGACGAGAACCCGGGCCTCGTGCTCGGCGCCGTCCTCGGGGGCACCGCGCCCCTCCGCTCCACGATCGGCATCGTCGCGGACGGCACCCACATCGTCGGGTTCGGCGACTGGGCGGAACAGCTGATCGCGGAGTCCACCGGCAAGGACGGCCGCGGCTTGCTGCCGGTCGTGCTCGACGTCGACTCCCCCGAGGTGACCGCTGGACTGCCCGACCTGCAGGTGATCCGACTCGTCGGCTCCCGCGAGGACGAGCGCCACGTCGCCGAGGGCGAGGTCGAGATCACCGGCACGCTCGGCGGCCAGCTCCTCGTTTGGGAGTACGCCGTGGCCGTCGCCGGTCGCCTGCTGGGCATCGACCCGTTCGACCAGCCCGACGTCGAGGCCGCCAAGTCCGCGGCCCGCGCCCTCCTGGACGACCGCCCGGCACCGACCGAACCGGCCTTCACCGAGGACGGCACCACCGTCCACGCGACCGAGGGCCTGGCGGTCGGGACGACGATCGCGGAAGCCGTGTCGCGCCTCCTGGACCAGGTCGGCCCCACCGACTACCTGGCCGTGCAGGCGTACGTGGACCGCACCGCGAACCCGGACCTCGAGTCGCTGCGCGACGCCTTCGCGGCGCGCACCGGCCGACCCGTCACGTTCGGCTGGGGACCGCGCTTCCTGCACTCGACCGGCCAGTACCACAAGGGCGGCCCGGCGAACGGCGTGTTCCTGCAGATCGTGGCCGACGAGCCCGACGACCTGGCCATCCCCGGTCGTCCGTTCACGTTCGGCCAACTCATCCAGGCCCAGGCCTCCGGCGACGCGAGTGTCCTCGCGCAGCACGGCCGCCCGGTCCTGACCCTCACGACGACGGACGTCGCAGCTGCCACCGCAGCACTGACGGCCGCCGTCACCCTCTGACTCTCGAAGGAGTTCACCGACTCATGTCACCGGTGGCAATCACCCCGGAGCACAACCCGCTCCGGCTGCCGACGGATCGTCGACTGAACCGGATCGCGGGACCCAGCACCCTCATCATCTTCGGCGTGACGGGCGACCTGTCCCGCAAGAAGCTGATGCCCGCGGTCTACGACCTGGCGAACCGAGGGCTCCTGCCCCCGGGGTTCGCCCTCGTCGGGTTCGCTCGACGTGACTGGGAGGACCAAGACTTCTCCCAGCTCGTCCACGACGCGGTCCAGGAGCACTCGCGCACCCCGTTCGACGAGGACGTCTGGCGTCAGCTCGAACAGGGCATCCGCTTCGTCCAGGGATCGTTCGACGACCCCGAGGCGTTCCGCGAGCTCAAGCGGACCGTCGCCACGCTGGACGCGGAGCGCGGGACGCTCGGCAACCACGCGTTCTACCTGTCCATCCCGCCGAAGATGTTCCCCGTGGTCACCGAGCAGCTCAAGCTGTCCGGGCTGACCGAGAAGCGCGAGGACTCGTGGAGCCGCGTGGTCGTCGAGAAGCCCTTCGGCTCCGACCTCCGCACGGCGCGCGAGCTGAACGCGATCGTCGAGAGCGTCTTCGCTCCGGACGACGTGTTCCGCATCGACCACTACCTCGGCAAGGAGACCGTCCAGAACCTCCTGACGCTGCGGTTCGCGAACCAGATGTACGAACCCATCTGGAACTCGAACTACGTGGACCACGTGCAGATCACGATGGCCGAGGACATCGGCGTCGCCGGACGTGCCGCGTACTACGACGGCATCGGTGCAGCGCGCGACGTCATCCAGAACCACCTCCTGCAGCTCCTCGCGCTCACCGCGATGGAGGAGCCGGTCTCGTTCAAGGCGGCGGACCTCCGCGCCGAGAAGGAGAAGGTCCTCTCCGCGGTGCGCCTGCCCGAGGACCTCTCGACCGCCACGGCCCGCGGGCAGTACGCCGGCGGCTGGCAGGGCGGCGAGAAGGTGCTCGGCTTCCTCGAGGAAGCGGGCATGGACCCCGAGTCCGGCACCGAGACCTACGCGGCGATCAAGCTCGACATCGCGACCCGTCGCTGGCAGGGCGTCCCGTTCTACCTCCGCGCCGGCAAGCGTCTCGGTCGCCGCGTGACCGAGATCGCGATCGTGTTCAAGCGTGTCCCCGAGGACGTCTACGGCAACTCGCAGTCGCCCCTCGGCCAGAACGCGCTCGTCATCCGTGTGCAGCCGGACGAGGGCGTCACGCTCCGCTTCGGCTCGAAGGTCCCCGGCGTCGGCACGCAGGTGCGCGACGTGACGATGGACTTCGGCTACGGCCACGCGTTCACCGAGGCCTCGCCCGAGGCGTACGAGCGACTCATCCTCGACGTGCTCCTCGGCGACCCGCCCCTGTTCCCCCGTCACCAAGAGGTGGAACTGTCGTGGAAGATCCTCGACCCGATCGAGGAGTTCTGGGCCACGCAGGGCCAGCCCGAGCAGTACCGTCCCGGCACGTGGGGCCCGGCATCCGCCGACGCCCTGCTCGCCCGCGACGGCCGGACCTGGAGGCGTCCATGAAGATCGACCTGCCGAACACCACGGTCTCGAAGATCCAGAAGAAGCTCGTCCACATCCGCGAAGAGGGCGGCGCCGTCGCCCTCGGTCGTGTCCTGACCCTCATCATCTCGACGGCCCTCGGGCACGAGGAAGAGGCGATCGAGGCCGCGAACGAGGCGTCCCGCGAGCACCCGATGCGCGTCATCATCGTGTCGAAGAACGACGGCGACACGAAGTCACCCGGTCGCCTCGACGCGCAGATCCGCGTCGGCAGCGACGCGGGGGCGAGTGAGGTCATCGTCCTCCGTGCCTACGGCGAGACCGCGACCGACGAGGAGAGCCTGGTCACCGGCCTCCTGCTGCCGGACGCGCCCGTCGTGGCCTGGTGGCCGCAGACCGCACCGGAGCAGCCCTCGGCCTCGGCCCTGGGTCGCATCGCCCAGCGACGGATCACCGACGCGGCCGCGCAGAAGGACCCGAACGGCGCGATCGAGGCCCTCGGGGCCTCGTACGTGCCGGGCGACACCGACTTCGCGTGGACCCGACTGACCCTGTGGCGCAACCAGCTCGCCGCGGCGCTCGACCAGCCGCCGTACGAGCCGATCACCGCCGTCGAGGTCTCGGGTGCGTACGACAGCCCGTCGACGATCCTGCTCGCCGCGTGGCTGCAGCTGCAGCTCGAGGTGCCGGTGGCCGTCGTCACGTCGCCGCGCGCGACCGGGTCGAGCGGCATCCACGGCGTGAAGCTCGTGCGCGAGTCCGGCACCATCGAGCTCGAGCGGTCCCTGGTGGACGTCGCGACGCTCTCGATGCCCGGGCAGCCGACGCACGACCTGTCGCTGCCGCGCCGCAACCTGCGCGACTGCCTGGCCGAGGAACTCCGTAGACTCGACCCGGACGTCCTCTTCGGAGACGTCGTCAAGCACGGGGTCCCCCAGCTGCGCGAGTCCATCGCCGGCTGAGCAAGCCCCACACGACCGGTCGGGCCGGCCGTCGTTCGTCCAGCGCGAGCGGCGGCCGGCCCGGACGGTCGGACCGACGGTGGTCGTACGACCGGTCGACCACCACGAACACGGGAGTCACGTGACCAACGAACGGCGGGTGCTGGTGCACCCGGACAAGCAGGCCCTCGGCGCTTCGGTCGCCGCACGCTTCATCACGAAGATCATCGACGTGCTCGACGAGCAGGAGCGCGCGGACATCGCCATCAGCGGTGGCTCCGTGTCGTCCCTCGTCCTCGCCGCGATCGGCCAGTCGCCGGCGCGTGAGAGCGTCGACTGGTCGAAGGTGCACGTGTGGTGGGTCGACGAGCGTTGGGTGCCCGCGGGCGATGCCGATCGCAACATCACCGGCACGCAGACGGACTTCTTCGACCACGTCGACATCCCGGAGTCGAACATCCACCCGATCGCGGCGTCGGACGCTGGCATCTCGATCGAGGACGCTGCGACCCGCTACGAGCAGGAGCTGCACGCCGCCGCGCCGGACGACGCCATCGCGCCGCGGTTCGACATCACGCTCCTCGGGGTCGGACCCGACGGTCACACCGCGTCGCTCTTCCCGGAGTTCCCGCAGCTCACCGTGACGGACCGCATCGTGCTGCCGGTGGACGACTCCCCCAAGCCGCCGCCGCAGCGCCTGACCCTCACCTACCCGGCGATCAACGCGTCGCAGCGTGTGTGGGTCATCCTGTCGGGTGCCGAGAAGGCCTCGGTCCTCGGGCTCGCGCTCGCGGGTGCCTCGGTCGACGAGGTCCCCGTCGGTGGCGTGCAGGGGCGCAAGCGCACCGTGTTCTTCGTGGACCAGGACGCCGCTCGCGACGTCCCCGAGAACCTCATCGCGTCGACGTACTAGACGCGGGTCCCTGACGGACGGGAGGCGCGGTGCCGGCTGGCACCGCGCCTCCCGTCCGTTCGTGGGTGCGCTTACCGCGCGCGCCCGCC
>NZ_JAFEVQ010000043.1:0-21509 GCF_020882855.1 Curtobacterium sp. GD1
GGTCACGCAGACCCCCGCCGCACCCGCGCCGGTCAGCGTGCCGACCCCGCCGCGGGCCGCGGCGCCGGCGCCCGCTCCCGCGCAGCCCGCAGTCGCGCCCGCCCAGCCGGTCGCCGTCGACGCCTCCGTCGTCGGCACGGACGAGTCCTCCGGTGCCGTCCTCGTCGGCTACGGCTCCGCGACCTCGTCGCCGTCCCGCCGGAAGCCGGGCGCCCGCCGGGCCGCAGCGCTCGCGGCCGAGGCGAGCCGCGCCTCCAGTGCCGACGCCGCTGCAGCGGCCGAAGCCGCCACCGACCCCGGCGAGGAGACCACCGCCGAGGCGATCTCCGCCCTCGGGTCCGGCTCCGCGCGCAAGCACGGCGTGGCGACGAACGTCCTCGCGAAGCCCCCGATCCGGAAGCTCGCGAAGGACCTCGGCGTCGAGCTGAGCGAGATCGTCGCGACCGGCCTCGCGGGCGAGGTCACCCGCGACGACGTCATCCGGCACGCGAAGCAGGCCAGCGTCTTCCGCAACATCGAGACGCCCGAGTGGGGCGACGTCCGCAGCGAGACGATCCCGGTCAAGGGCGTCCGCAAGGCCATCGCGACCGCGATGACCACGTCGGCGTTCACCGCACCGCACGTCTCGCTGTTCGTCGACGTGGACGCCACCCGCACGATGGAGTTCGTCAAGCGGCTGAAGTCCTCGCCGACGTTCGCGGGCGTGAAGGTGTCGCCGCTGCTCCTCGTGGCGAAGGCCGTGATCTGGGCGGTCCGCCGCAACCGTTCGGTGAACTCCACCTGGACCGACCGCGAGATCATCGTCCACCACTTCGTGAACCTCGGCATCGCCGCGGCCACCCCGCGCGGCCTCATCGTGCCGAACATCAAGGACGCGCAGGACATGTCCCTGCTCGAGCTCGCCCAGGCCCTCGAGCAGCTCACCCTGACCGCCCGCGACGGCAAGACCACGCCGGCGCAGATGGCGAACGGCACGGTCTCCATCACGAACATCGGCGTGTTCGGCATGGACACCGGCACCCCGATCCTCAACCCGGGCGAGGTCGCGATCGTGGCGATGGGCACGATCAAGCCGAAGCCGTGGGTCGTCGACGGCGAGGTCCGGTCGCGCATGGTGACGACGATCGGCGCCTCATTCGACCACCGGGTCGTCGACGGCGACGTGGCGTCGCGCTTCGTGCACGACGTGGCATCGGTGCTCGAGGAGCCGGCGCTGCTGCTCGACTAGCCGTCACGCTCCTCGGCAGCGCGCAACAGGCCCGCTCGGAACATCCGCACGGCCAGGACCGCGTCGAGCGCGAGCGCGTCGTGGTCGCGTTGGTCGCCCGCGGCGATCGAAGCGCTCGCGAACACGACCGCACCGATGCTGGCCGCTGTCTCGAACGAGGCGCATGCTCCCAACACGGCGCCGAACCGATCGCGGTCGACACCTGCGTCGAGCACCGCTGTGACGGCGTTCGCAGCGCGATCGGCGTCCATCCTCGCTGCGTTCACCAGCACCCACGCGAAGTCGTACAGGTCCTTCTCCGCGCCCCGCCAGTACGCGGCGGCACCTTTCGCCGACAGGTAGCCCCCGATGTCGGTCATCCGTACCGGGTGGCCGTGCACGACGGCATCGTGCGCATCGCGGAGTGCGGGTCCTGGTCCGCGGAGGTTCTTCGCGCCGAGGACGGATGCACCCGGCAGGGCGATCTCACGGTCGAGGTTGTCGGCGACGTCGGCGAGGAACTCCACGAGCACGGGGTGACCGCGGACCTCGGCGACCCATCGCCACCCGACGTTCGGTGACGCGGGGACGAAGCCGGCAGCGACGAGCGCACGCTCCAGCCAGCCGTAGTCGTGCTCGTCTCGGTCGTACTCCAACCCGAGGTCGAGCAGGAGATCGACGTCGTTGGTTCCCTGGTGCGGATCCGTGGTCTCGACGAGGTACTCGGGAACGAGGCCGCCGATGAGGACCAGTTCGGTCGATCTGGGACCGGCTGCCCGGAGGAGTGCGGCGAGCGCCTCCTCAGCGAGCGCCCGCGCGGCGTGGTTTCGCGACGCGTCGGCGCTCACGGCAGGTTCCCCAGCGCGGAGTCACGGATGATGTCCGCGGCTTCCCGCTCCCGCTCCGACCCGGTCAGGAGATCGGCGTAGATGCGGGCCGGGGAGGCGATCCGGACGTCCGCGGCGACCCGCGTCGTGTTCGCGATCGCGCGCGGTGCCACCGCGACCCGGACCTGCCCCGTCGGAGCAGGCAGCATGCCCGCCCGCTCGCCGAGGTCGCGGATGTGGTCGTCGTCCGCATCGACCACGTACGCGCTCACGCTCCTCGCCCCGGTGAGGAACGGACGGAGACGCTCGCTGCCCGAAGCGCCGGTGAGGACGAGGTCCGTCCCGAACGTCGTGAGCAAGACCCGCTCGACCCTCGCGGGGTCGCGGTCGAGGGTGTGGAAGGAGATCCAGTTCCGTGGCTGTCGGCGACTCCACTCCGACCACGAGTCGAGCATGCCCGACCCGTCGACGAGCACACGACTCCTCGGTTCCGGTCCGGGTCCGGTCCATCCGTTCTGGTCGAAGCCCCTCAGGGCGTTCGAGACCGAACCGAGCGATCGGTCTGAGAGCGTCGCGAGGCTCTCCACCTCGGGGACCCGTGTCCGTCCGTCGCCCCACCGACTGCCGTCCGCCACGATCGCGAACAACGCCTCCGCGACGTCCGCCCGCGCAGCTGACCAGCGGAACCCGACCTCCTCGGCGACGAGACCGGGAGTCGGAGCTCGCTCCACCCAGACGGTCCCGATGTGCAGGGACGCCGACCCGTCGAGTGCGACCCAGGACGCACCGACGGCTTCGATGACCCGTCGTGACCCTTCGGAGACGGACTGCGCGAAGACGACCTCGTGATGTGCGTCGACCCCGGCGTCTGCCGACGGGGACAGCGGCTCGTTCTCGAACGCCCGGGCGACGTCCCGTGGGAACCCTGCTCCGGCCCAGCGCATCACGAGTGCCACCTCGGAGCCGTCGGGGAGCACCGCCACCGGAGCGACCCCGTCACGCGAGATGATGTCGATCGACCCTGGAGGCAGTGCGCGCCGAAGCGCCTGCACGAGGGTCTTTTCAGTGATCGGCATATTTTCACTGTACAGTGAAATAGACGTCTTGGCTGAAAATCCCTGCTTGCGGACTCCCGCATTCGTCGCGTGGTGTTCACACGGATGTCGGTGGGCGGCGGGATGATCGAGACATGGTCCACCAGCTCCTGATGCCCTCGCAGGAGATCCGAACGGATCGCCTCCTGCTCACCCCGCTCTCACCGGCGGACATCGACGACGTGCACGCGGTCTTCTCCGACGCCCGGACGTGGACCCACCTCCCCGCGGGACGGCACGCGGTGCGGGCCTCGACGGTCGACCTCGTCCAGCGCAAGATCGGTGGTCGGGCACGACACGGGCTCGGCTCGTGGGCGGTCCGCGCCGCGGCCGACCACGCGTTCCTCGGTGTCGGCGGCGTGGACATGACCGCGGCCGGGGTGTGGAACCTCGGCTACCGGTTGGCACCGGCGGCGTGGGGCAACGGCTACGCGACGGAGATCGCGCTCGCTGCGGTGGCTGCCGCGGCGGACGTCGCTCCCGACGTCGCCGTCACCGGGCGGGTGCTGACGAACAACCCTGCCTCGGCGGCCGTGCTGGACCGCGCGGGGCTGCAGCTCGTGTGGCAGGGCTCGACGTCGTCGACGCTGCCGGACGGTGTCGAGCGGCAGGTCTGGGCGGACCGGGCGCTCTCGCGGACGCAGCGGGCCTGGCTCGTCGCGAACGCCTGACCCGCACCGGCAAGGAGCCCGACGGCCCCGAGCCGCACCGGTCAGGAGCCCAACGGCCCCGAGCCGTCGTCCCCGGTCGCGAGTGCAGCAGCACCCACGCAGAGCAGCAGGAGCACGGCGGCGACCGGCGCCACGGCGACCGGCCCCACCGTCAGCAGCAGCACCGCGACGAGGGCGACCACCGCCAGCACGACGGGCCTCACCCGAGGGCCCCGAACAGGGTGTCGGCCTCGTGCGGCAGCTCCGTGCGCAGCGACCACTGCACGGTGTTCCAGTCGTGCCCGCTCCCGGGCGCGAACGCGACCTCGGTGTCCGCGCCGGCCGTCCGGGCCGCACTGCCGAGTTCCCGGGCGTTCCGACTGAACTGGTGGTCGGCGGACCCGGCCGTGAGCCAGAGCGCGTGACCACCGAGCCCGTTCGCCCGCATCTGCGCGATCGGGGCGGCGGCCTTCCAGCGGGCCACCGACCCACCGAACGCCTGGTCGGCACTGTGCCGTGGGTTCTGGTCGATCGGCTGCAGTTCGCTGGAGATCGCCAAGGCGGCGCCGAACGACCCCGGGTGGGCGGTGACGAACTGCATCGCGCAGGTCGCCCCCTGCGAGAACCCGACGAGGCCCCAGGCGTGCCGGTCCGGCGTCGCGGGGAGGTGTGCGGCGATCCAGGCGGGCACGTCCTCGGTGACGTAGGTCGCGGACTTCCCGAGCGTCGAGTCGACGCACATCGGGTTCCGACCGGGAGCCGACAGCTGGTCGACGGACACGACGATCGGGGCCGATCCGTGGTGTGCGGCCGCGTAGGCGTCGAGCACGGTCCCCATCTGCCCGGCGGTGAACATGTCGCTCGGCGCCCCGGGCTGCCCGGCGAACGCGAGGACGACCGGCAGGCGTGCCGGGTCCCGGACGAGCGCGGCCGGCGGCAGGTAGACGACGGCGGGGCGGGCCGGGAAGCCGGAGCGGGTCCCGGGGATGTCCACCGTCCGGACCTCGCCGTGCGCCGGGAGCGCCGCTGCCGGAGCCGCGTGCAGGTCGAGCGCCGGGTACGGGTCGCTCTGCACCACGGTGCCGAGGGTCGGGTACTTGGCGAACTCGACGTTGACCCCGAGTGCGGGGACGAGCAGCGCCGCCGGGACGAGCACGGCGGCGAGCACCCGGCGTCCGCGACCGCCCTGCACGATGCCGGTGACCGCCAGGGCGAGTGCGGCGGTGGCGATCGCGACCCACATCCGCGTGACTGGACTCAGGGCGACGCCGAACAGGTTCAGGACGTCGCTCAGGACCCAGCAGACGAGGAGCACGGCGACGGCGGCCCCGACGGCGACCACGGCGCGCAGCCGGACGGCACGCCAGGCGGACCCGGACCGGGTGTGCCGGAGACCGGGAATCAGCACCGCGACGGCGAGCACCGCGAACGCTATGTCCACCGGGACGAGCTTCGACGGCGCCTGCAGCTGGGTGGCGAGCAGCCACTCGGTCGGACTCACGAGCGCGCCGCACCCGCGGCACGGGCCTCGGCCACCGCTCGGGCGTCCGCCACCGCACGGTGCGCCTGCCGGAGCGCCCACAGGTGCTTCGGCCGCAGGCCCGGCACGTACGCCGACGCCAGGGCCCGGGCGACCCGCGGCACGTGCAACGGCGTCGGGACGACCAACCACAGGGGCTCGTGCCGCGCGCCGAACTTCTCCTTGAAGCGTTGCAGCGACCGGAACCCGTACACCGGCTCGAGCACGCGGGCGAGGAGCGCCGACCCACGGACGACCAGCGACCGGGCCCCGGCGTGGGCGGCCAGCGGCGTGCCGGAGAGGCTGATCGTGGTGAGGCCGGCCTCGCGGGCACGGAGCGCCGTCCGGGCGATGAGGAACTCCATCACCCCGGGCATCCCGTCGTCGCCGCGGCGCATGACGTCGAGCGTGTAGCCGGTCAGCGCTCCCCGCTCGTGGACGGGCAGCCAGCTCGTGACCGCGGTGACGTGCCCGTCGGCGTCGACGGCGAGCATGAGCCGGACGTCCGGGTCGTCGAGCTCGCGGAACCCGCCGAGCGTGAAGCCCATCTCCGGCAGACGACGATCGGCGGCCCACCGCGTGCAGATCGCCTCGACCTCGGCACGACGGCCGGCGTCGAGCGCGTCGAGGGTGGTCCACTCGTCGCGGACGCCCTCGCGGTCGGCCCGGTTCGACGCGGTCCGGAGGTCCTGCCGCTTCTTGCCGCGCAGGTCGAACGTCGTCACGTCGAGCACGCACTCGACCCCCACCGGCAGCGCGGTCCACCCCTCCGCGCCGAGGATGGCGCGGACCGGCTCGTGGACGCTCGTGAAGGCGGGCACCCAGCCGTTGCGCTCGCAGAACGCGGTGAAGCCGGCGAGGACATCGGCGCGGTCGGCGGTGGCGCACGCCGGGTCCGAGACGGCGAGGGCGACCTCGCCGCGCACCCGGTAGGCCACGGCGCCGCGTCCGTCCGGGTGGGTCCAGGTCGCGTTCCCGCGCCAGGTCCCCATGTGCCCGAGGGTCCCGGCGTCGCCGTCGCGGAGCATCTCGACGAGGTCGTCACGGCGTGCACCGGCGGCCCGGAACCGCGCCCGGACGAGCCGCGGTCGGAGGAGGAGCACGGCGAGCAGCACGGCGGCTGGGACGATCCACGCGCCGAGCAGGGTGACCTGCCACTCGATCGCGTCGAGCCCGAGCCCCTGCCACTGCACCGCGTCGTCCTTGACCGGCTCGATGAGGAAGACGTCGGCGAGCACGACCGTGAGCGTCAGGAGCACGCCGATCGCCAGCGCGATGCCCGTCCGGCGACCGCGGTGCACGAGCCAGGCGGCCAGGAGCAGCAGCACGCCGACGACGACCACGGAACGGTCCGGCATCGCGTCGGCGAACGGCGAGAGCACGCCGTCCGGGTCCGGCACGATCGGGGTCACCAGGGTGCCGGCACCGAGCGCGATGAGGGCGCTCACCACGACCGTCCGTGCGGTGACGCGGGTGGTGCGGCTCTGGGGCCTGGAGGCGCGGCGCACGATCCACGCGCCGGCTACGGTCCCGAGCAAGGTCGCCAGGGCGCGGGCCAGGTCCGACCCGTGGCCCGCGAAGAGCACGAGGGTCAGCACCACGGTCCAGAGGGCGGCGCGCGTCCGCCAGCGGCGCTGCGCGGGCATCGCCGCCGACGCGGCCCCGAGCAACGCGGCGGCGACGACGGAGGGGGCGAAGAGCGGCTGTCCGACGGCGAACTCGGCGTGTGCCTCGCCCAGCGCCGAACCGATCGTGACGGTGAGGAGGGTCGCGAGGACCCCGAGCAGCGGCGCGCCGACCCCGATCACGAGGGTCCGGATCGATCCGAGGGAGCGCTCGGCGAGGACGGTCGTCAGGACCACCGCCACGAGGGCGAGGCACGCGACGGGCGGGTGGTGCGGGAAGTCCGGCTCGGAGTGCGCCATCCGTGCGGTCACGACGAGCGCGACCGCGACCACCGCCACGGCGACGGAGACAGGGGATCGACGGAGTCGTCCGAGGAGCGCTGCTGGTGCCACGGTCCCATCCCAGCCGATCGCCCCCGCCGGGGCATCGCTCCACGGCGTGAACCGCGATGGCCGATCGGCCAGGACGGGCTGGCTCCGAGGATGACCGTCAGACCGCCCGAGCAGCCGGCACGTGCTCCACCGGCAGCCGCAGGTGCAGTGCGAACCCGTCGTCCGGCTGCGGGCCCGACTCCATGCTCCCGCCGAGGAGCGACGCCCGCTCCCCGAGCCCGATCAGCCCGAGCCCGGACCCCGGCAGTTCGAGCCGTTCGGAACGCGCCGGGCCGTTCACCACGTCGACGAGCACCTGCTCGCCGTGGATCCGCCCGCTGACCCGGACGGTGGCGTCGGGGGCGTGCTTGCGGACGTTCGTCAGCCCCTCCTGCACGAACCGGTAGACCGCACGCTGGAGCGGCTGGGCGAGGGTGTCCGGCAGGTCGACGGTCGTGCTCGTCTCGAGGCCGCTCTCGGCGATGAGCCGGGGGAGGTCGGTGAGCACCGGCTGGGGAGCGATCTCGCGGTCGGTGCCGCCGGAGGCGCGGAGCACCTGCACCATCTCGCGGAGCTCCTGCAGGGTGATCACGCACAGCTGCCGGATCGTCCGGGCGAACCCGCGCTCGGCCTCGTCGCGGCCGGCCATCTGCATCGCGCCGGCCTGTACCGCGATCAGGGTCACCTGGTGCGAGACGACGTCGTGCATCTCCCGCGCGAGCAGCGCCCGCTCGCGGGACAGGGCGACGGCCGCGGCCTGCCGGCGTTCGTCCTCGCGGGCACGGCGGGACTCGACGAGCTGGTCGGTCAGCCGCGCACGGGTCTGCACGAGCAGCCCGACGGCGAGCGGTCCGAGCGCGAAGATGAGCGCGTAGACGACGGAGACGACGATCTCGTCGAGGGTCTGCGGTGGCCCGACGAACCCGCTGAAGCCGACGAACTGCACCAGCGCGGCGAGGAGCATCAGCCACCGGCGGCTCGTGCGCTCCCCGAGGGTGAACAGCGCCACGCTCGCCGCCACCACCGCGGAACCGACGAACAACCCGGGCACCGTCAGGGCGAACGCGAGCACGGGGAAGCGACGACGGAGCAACAGGGCGGCCGCCGCGAGCAGCGACAACCACGTCTCGAGGGCGGTCGCTCCGGAGATGTCGAGCACGGCGTCCGCGACGGCGGCGGCGATGAACAGGGCGTCGACCAGCCACCACGGTGCACGGTGGGTGCGCGCCCACCGCAGGCCGACGTCGACGAGGCGGTCGAGCCTCCCGTCGGTCGCCGCGAGCACCCGCCGGACGCGCCCCGACCGCTGCGTGTCAGCCATCCAGGAGTCCCGCCTCGGCCGCGCGCAGCGCGAGCTGGACGCGCGTCGGGACGCCGAACGCGGCGAGCAGCGACCGGATGTCCTCCTTGACGGTCCCGGTGCTCACGCCGAGCCGTCGGCCGATGTCCGGGTTGCTGACGCCGTCCGCGACCAGCCGGAGCACCGCGTGCTCGCGCTCGCTGACGGACGGCGCGGGGGCTGCCGGACGTGCCGCGAACAGCCGGGTCCGGTCGACGCCCGGTGCCAGGACGACCCCGCCGCGGGCGAGGACCCGGACGTACTCGGCGAGGCCCTCGGGGTCGGTGTCCTTGAGCAGGAAGCCGGCGGCGCCGAGCTCCATCGCCCGGCCGACGTACTCGTCGGTGTCGAAGGTCGTGAGCATCGCGACCGCCGGTGGTTCGGGGAAGGCCTGCAGCTCGCGGAGGACCTCGAGGCCGTTCACCCGCGGCATCCGCACGTCGAGGAGCACGACGTCGGGCGCGTGCGACCGGATGACCTGCACGGCGTCCACGTCCCCGGTGGTGGCGACGACGTCGATGTCCGGCGCGGCGCCGAGGATCAGCTCGAAGCCGTAGCGGACGAGCGTCTCGTCGTCGACGATCACCACGGTTGTCACGCGCGTCATCTTGTCATGCACGTTGGCGTTCCGAGGGGGACTCGCTACTGTGGCAGGCACTGGTCATGTCCGCGCATGACCACCCGCACGACCAGCGACGGAGCACGAGGACCGCATGACGAGCCGGATCACCGAGGGTGCCGAACCGAAGCACCAGCAGCTGCGGCGCATCCTCCTCGAGCTCGCCACGGTCCGGCTCGCACCCGGGGCGGCGATCCCCTCGGAACGCCAGCTCATCGCCGAGTACGGGGTGTCCCGGATCACCGTGCGCGAGGCCCTCGGCCAGCTCGTGAACGAGGGCTACCTCGAACGCGTGCGCGGCAAGGGCACCTTCGTGGCGCACCGCCCCGTGCAGTCGACGCTGCACCTGGCGTCCTTCACCGAGGAGATGCGGGCGATGGGGCACGTGCCGACGACCGTCGTGCTCGTGCGCGAGGAGCGGGTCCCGCCGTCCGACACCGCCGCGGCCCTGCGACTCGACCCCGACGTCGCGGCCTTCCACGTGAAGCGCCTGCGCATGGCCGACGGGGCGCCGGTGTCGATCGACGACGCCTGGCTCGTCGCGGACGCGTTCCCCGGGTTGCTCGAACACGACCTGTCCGGGTCGGTCTACTCGATCATCGCGACCGAGTACGGCACGCCGATCGACCGCGCGCAGCAGACCGTCGCGGCGAACCCGGCGGCGGACGACGTGGCGACGCTGCTCGGCACGAAGACCGGGGCGCCGCTGCTGGAGTTCGACCGGGTGTCGTACGCGGGGGAGCGCCCCGTCGAACACACGCGGAGCTGGTACCGCTCGGACCGGTACCGGGTGCAGATGGAGGTCACGGCGACGGCGGCGCACGCGGTCGCGTAGCCGCTCGCCGAGACTCGGCCCGGCGGACACATTTGCGACCGATCGGGCCCGAAAGTGTCCGCGGAGCCGAGTCTCGCGGCAGGGTGTCGCGTGCTACGCCTCGAACAGGGTGTCGCCGTCGCGCACCGTGGTGCCGACCGTGTCCTGCGCGATCGAGTCCGGCGCGGAGCCGAGCACGACGACCGGGCAGATCGGCGAGTAGCCGGCGGCCGAGATCACCGAGGGGGTGAACCGGACGACCGGGTCGCCCGCGACGACGGTGTCACCCTCGGCCGCGACGAGCTCGAAGCCCTCGCCCGAGAGCTTCACGGTGTCGATGCCCACGTGCACGAGCACGTCGGTGCCCGCGGCACCCTGCAACGCGAACGCGTGCGGGTGCAGCTTCACGATCGTGCCGTCGACCGGCGCGACCGCCGTGACGGCACCCTCGACCCCGGTCGGGTCCACCGCGACGCCGGCGCCGACGAGCTGCCCGGCGAACACCGGGTCCGGCACGTCGGCGAGCGAGACGACCGGGCCCTGGAACGGGGTCCGGACGGCGGTCACAGCTCGTCCTGGATGTCCTGCGCGAGGTTGTCGGCGATCGGGCCGACGATGACCTGCCAGCCCGTACCGCCACCGACGACGGCCTGCGCGCCGGCGGCCTTCAGTGCGTCCTTGTCGACGAGGTCCCCGTCCTCGACCTCGACGCGCAGGCGCGTGATGCAGCCCTCGACCTCGTCGATGTTCTCGGCGCCACCCAGCGCGGCGATGATGTCAGCGGCCTTGATGTCAGCCATCGTTTCCTCCTCGTTACGAAAACGCGTGCCGGGTTGACAGGCGTGTGGTCGCGGTTCAGACTACGGAACTGGTCATGACCGGACAGGACCGGACCTGGCGACACCGCCGAGGTTACCTGCGCTGACTGTACGACTCAACTCACCCCGACAGCTCCACCCAACGACGAGAGGACCTCCGATGAGCACCACCACTGCCACGGATGTGCCGGAGAAGAAGACCCCGAAGAAGCAGTCGCGCGTCTTCGCCAACGCCCAGCGCCTCGGCCGGAGCCTGCTCCTGCCGATCGCGGTCATGCCGGCAGCGGGCATCCTGCTCCGCCTCGGCCAGGCCGACATGCTCGGAGCGATCCCCGGCTTCGAGAAGGGCGCGACGATCATCGCCGCCGCCGGCAACGGTGTCTTCACCTGGCTGCCGCTGCTCTTCGCCGTCGGCATCGCGATCGGCTGGGCGAAGAAGTCGGACGGCACCACGGCACTCGCCGCGGTCGTCGGCTACATGGTCATGTACCAGGTGTTCGCGGCCATGTCCCCGATCGTGCTCGACGGGGTGAAGGACGCGAACGGCAACCAGGCCACGATCAACTTCGGTGTCCTCGGCGGCATCGTGATGGGGCTCGTGTCGGCGTTCCTGTGGGAGAAGTTCCACCGGACGAAGATGCCCGACTTCCTCGGCTTCTTCTCCGGGCGCCGCCTGGTGCCGATCCTCACCGCGGTCGCCGGTCTCCTCATCGCCGTCGTGATGTCGTTCTTCTACCGGTACTTCGACATCGCCCTGACCGCTGCCGGCCAGGCCGTGGCGGACAACGCCGTCATCGGCGGTGGCATCTTCGGGTTCGTCAACCGCATGCTCATCCCGATCGGGCTGCACCAGCTGCTGAACTTCTTCCCGTGGTTCCAGCTCGGCAGCTTCACCACCGGCGGCACGACCTACCACGGTGACATCGCCCGGTTCCTCGCCGGCGACCCGACCGCCGGCATCTTCCAGACCGGCTTCTTCCCGATCATGATGTTCGCCCTGCCGGCCGGTGCTCTGGCGATCTGGCGCAACGCCAAGCCGCAGAACCGCAAGCTCGTCGGCGGCATCATGCTCTCGGCCGCGCTCACCTCGTTCGTGACCGGCATCACCGAGCCCCTCGAGTACTCGTTCATGTTCGTCGCGTTCCCGCTCTACATCATCCACGCGGTCCTCACGGGTACCTCGCTGGCGCTGGTGAACGCGCTCGGGATCCACGACGGCTTCTCGTTCTCGGCCGGCGCGATCGACTTCGTGCTGAACTTCGGCAAGGCGGACGGGGCCATCTGGCTCATCCCGATCGGCCTCGGCTACGCGGTGATCTACTACTTCCTGTTCAGTTTCGTGATCAAGAAGTGGAACCTCCGCACGCCAGGGCGTGAGGACGACACGATCGCGGAGAACACGATCGAGGCGGCCACGAAGCCGTAGTCGTCACCACCTGACGGACTGGAGGCGCGGTGCCGGCTGGCACCGCGCCTCCCGTCCGTGATCCGGCTGATACTGGTTTTGACAACCGTTATCAACTAGCCCTACGCTCGTCGACATGCACAACCGTCTCCTCGCCCTGCCGCTCGTCGTCGGCGCCGCCGCGCTCGCCCTGACGGGCTGCGCGACGTCCTCCGCCTCCGGCGACGCCTCGGGCGACGGCACCGTCCGGGTCGTCGCCTCCACCAACGTCTACGGCTCGATCGTCGAGGCGATCGGCGGCGACCACGTCTCCGTCACGAGCATCCTGGACGACCCGTCGCAGGACCCCCACTCGTTCGAGTCGAGCGCCACGACACAGCTCGCGGTGTCCAAGGCCGACCTCCTCATCGAGAACGGCGGCGGGTACGACGACTTCATGACGACCCTCGCCGACGCGTCCAGCACGAAGGCGGACACGATCAACGTCGTCGAGCTCTCCGGTCTCGACAAGGGTGGCGACGCCGAGTTCAACGAGCACGTGTTCTACAGCTACCCGACGATGGTGAAGCTCGCCGACGACGTGGCGAAGCGCCTCGGCGACCTCGACCAGGCGGACGCGGACACCTTCACGAAGAACGCCGACGCGCTGACGACGAAGCTCGAGGGGCTCGAGGCGAAGACGGCCGAGCTCGAGAAGACGTACGGCGGCGAGAAGGTCGCGTACACCGAGCCGGTCCCGGGGTACCTCTTCGACGCGATCGGCCTCGACAACGTCACGCCGGACGCCTTCTCCGAGGCGATCGAGGAAGGCGACGACGTGCCGCCGGCGGCGCTCAACGACACGCTCAAGCTGTTCACGAACAAGACCGTGAAGCTCCTCGCCTACAACGACCAGACCTCCAGCCCGGAGACGGAGGAGGTCAAGAAGGCCGCCGACGAGAACGGTGTCCCGGTCGTCGGTGTCACGGAGACGCTCCCGAAGGGGGAGGATTACGTCTCGTGGCAGCAGGCGAACATCGACCAGGTGCAGGCGGCGCTCCAGAAGTGACGACCGTCTCCCACCCGACGACCGAGCGGACCGCCACTGCCCCGGGCAGTGGCGGTTCCGCCGTGCTCGAACTCCGCGACGCCGGGCTGTCGTACGGCTCCCGTGCACTCTGGTCGCACCTCGACCTCGACCTGGCGCCGGGCGAGTTCGTCGCGGTGCTCGGGCCGAACGGGGCGGGCAAGACCTCGCTCCTCCGCACGGTCCTCGGGCAGCAGCGGCTGACGAGCGGCACGATGTCGTTCCTCGGCCAGCCCGTCCGGCGCGGGCACCGCAAGATCGGGTACATCCCGCAGCAGCGCCTGATGGACGCGGGGACCCCGCTCCGGGCGCGGGACATGATCGCGCAGGGCGTGACCGGCTCCCGGTGGGGCATCAAGCCCGCGAGCCGTGCCGAACGGTCCCGGGTCGATCGCATCCTCGACGAGGTCGGGGCCACCGCGTTCGCGGACGCCCCGGTCGCCGAGCTGTCCGGCGGCGAGCAGCAGCGCACCCGCGTCGGACAGGCCATCGCCGCCGACCCCGCGTTGCTTCTCTGCGACGAGCCGCTCATCTCGCTCGACCTCCGGCACCAGCGCGGCGTCACCGAGCTCATCGACCGGCAGCGTCGGCAGCAGGACGCCGCCGTGCTGTTCGTCACCCACGACGTGAACCCGATCCTCGACGTCGTCGACCGGGTGCTGTACATCGCCGGCGGGCGGTTCCGGATCGGATCCCCCGACGAGGTCCTCCGCACGGACGTGCTCTCCGACCTGTACGGCACCCCCGTCGACGTCGTCCGCACGATGGGGCGGATCGTCATCGTGGGCGCGAACGACGCGCACGACCACCACTGCGACGCGGACCCGAACGCCGTGACGCCGGACGACGGGCGGATCTGATGGACATCTGGTCGCAGGTCTTCTCCTTCCAGGACTACGGCGAGCTCGTCGTGCTCGTGCAGAACTCGATCTGGGCCGGCGCGGTGCTCGGCATCGTCGGCGGGCTCATCGGGCCGTTCGTCGTCGCCCGGAACATGCCCTTCGCCGTGCACGGCATCTCGGAGCTCTCGTTCGCGGGCGCCTCGGCATCGCTGCTGCTCGGGGTGAACGTGGTGACCGGGTCGCTCGTCGGGTCGGTGATCGCGGCGCTGCTCATCGGGCTGCTCGGGTCGAGGGCGCGGGACCGCAACTCGATCATCGCCGTACTCATGCCGTTCGGCCTCGGCCTCGGCATCCTCTGCCTCGCGCTCTACAAGGGCCGCGCCGCGAACAAGTTCGGCCTGCTCACCGGGCAGATCGTCTCGGTCGACAACCCGCAGCTGACGTTCCTCGTCGTCGTCGCGGCGATCGTCGTCGTGACGCTGCTCGTGATCTGGCGCCCGCTGATGTTCTCGTCGGTCGACCCCGACGTGGCCGCCGCCGCCGGGGTGCCGGTCCGGACGCTGGCGCTCGTGTTCATGCTCGTGCTCGGACTCGCGACCGCGGTGTCGGTGCAGATCGTCGGCGCGCTGCTCGTGCTCTCGCTGCTCGTCACCCCCGCGGCCGCTGCCCTGCGCCTCAGCTCCCACCCGGTCGTCGTCCCGGTCCTGTCGACGGTGTTCGCCGTCGTCTCGGTCGTCGGCGGCATCCTGCTCGCCCTCGGCGGGGGGCTCCCCATCAGCCCGTACGTCACGACGATCTCGTTCGTGATCTGGGTGGTCTGCCGGATCGTCGGCGGACGCAAGGACAAGCGTGGACGCGACCGGATCGTGCGCCGCGACCAGCGTGACGGAGGCGCACCGCGCCTCCAGGCCGACGATGCGGACCACCGGTCCGCCGCCGGCCGGAAGGAAGGAGCGACCGCATGAACGCCGTGCAGAAGCCGAAGCGGAACACGTGGCAGCGCGAAGCGGTGCGCACCGCGTTGTCCAGCACCGAGGGGTTCGTCAGCGCGCAGGCGTTGCACCAGCACCTGCGGGACGACGGCTCCACGATCGGACTCGCGACCGTCTACCGGGCGCTCTCCGACCTGGCGACCGAGGGCGACGCCGACTCGCTGCAGCAGGACGGCGAGTCGCTGTACCGCGCGTGCACGACCGACGCGCACCACCACCACCTGATCTGCCGGAACTGCGGCCGCACGGTCGAGATCGAGGCGGACCCGGTGGAGCGGTGGGCGCAGGAGGTCGCGGCGGCGAACGGGTTCACGAACGCCAGCCACGTGGTGGACATCTTCGGGGAGTGCGCGTCCTGCACGGCCGCGCGCACCGGCGCGTAGTCTCCGCGTCATGCACGTGATCCTGGTGCCCGGCTTCTGGCTCGACGCGAGCGCCTGGGACGAGGTGGCCCCGGTGCTCCGAGCAGCGGGCCACTCGGTCGAGGCGGTCACCCGCGACGGCGACACGCTCGACGAGCAGGTGGCCGCCCTGGTCGAGCTGCTCGACGACGTCGCGACGCCGGACGAGCCCGTGGTGCTGGCGGGACACTCCGGCGCGGGGCCGATCGCGTACATGGCGGCCGACCAGCGGCCCTCGCTCGTCGCGCACCTGCTCTACGTCGACACCTTCCCGGGGCCCGAGGGCGGCTGCGTCAACGACGAGCTGCCCGTGGTGGACGGAGTCGTGCCGCTGCCCTCGTGGGACGTGTGGGAGCCGGCGACCGTGCGGGGGATGACACCGGCACTGCGGTCGGAGTTCGAGCACCGCGCGATCCCGGAGCCCGCTGCGGTGCCGTCCGACCGGTTCCACTACGCCGACGCCGCGCGGCACACGATCCCGGCGACGGTGATCACGTGCGAGATCCCGGCGGCGGACCTCGCGACGATGGTGGCCGACCACCAGGCTTGGGCAGCGGAGCTCGTGGCGACGGAGGAGCTTGCGATCCTGGGGCTCGAGACGGGGCACTGGCCGATGTTCACGGCGCCGCGGGAGCTCGGCGAGCTCATGGTGCAGGCGCTGGCGCCGCGGCCGGCCGAGGCGCCGTAGCGCGCGCGGGCGCCCGGGGCGCCCGCGCGCCGGCGCGCTCGCCCGTAGCGCGCCGCGCTCACTTGGTGAGCAGAAGGTGTCGGGTGGCCGACCGTGACCCGACCATTTCTGCTCACGAACGCGCCCGCCGGAGCTGCGGCGCGCCTCCAGGGCGACCCACGCAGCTGCGACAGTTTGCGACACGCCCGGTCGTCGCGTACGCTTGACCCTTGGTTCTCCGCGTCCGCGCGGCGAGCCCAGTTGTTCCAAGCCCTCCGACCGTCGCGTACGCCGCGGTCGCGCGGTGTCCACGGCCCCTTCGACAGGGATCGCGGGCCTGGGCGGTGCGCACAACCCCCTCGCTCCGTCGCTCGGCGACGCAGCGCGTGCGCGCCAGGCAAGTGACCTTGGGTGCGGCCGTCCGGTCGCACGGTACCTCAGGAGGAAACCATGGCAGCAGTGTGCCAGGTGACCGGAGCCACCCCCGGCTTCGGACACAACATCTCGCACTCGCACCGCCGGACGAAGCGTCGCTTCGACCCGAACGTGCAGAAGAAGACGTACTACGTGCCCTCGCTTCGTCGTAACGTCACGCTCACGCTCAGCGCGAAGGGCATCAAGGTGATCGACGCACGCGGCATCGAGTCCGTCGTCAAGGATCTCCTCGCCCGTGGGGAGAAGATCTGATGGCCAAGAAGGGTCAGGACGTTCGTCCGATCATCAAGCTCCGCTCCACGGCGGGCACCGGGTTCACCTACGTGACCAAGAAGAACCGTCGCAACAACCCGGACCGCCTCGTGCTCAAGAAGTACGACCCGGTGATCCGCAAGCACGTCGACTTCCGTGAGGAGCGCTAAGCATGGCGAAGAAGAGCAAGATCGCGAAGAACAACCAGCGCGCCGAGATCATCGCGCGCTACGCCGAGCGTCGTCTCGAGCTGAAGAAGGCCCTCGTGGACCCGAACGGCTCCGACGAGTCGCGTGAGGCCGCCCGCGTCGGCCTGCAGAAGCTCCCGCGCGACGCGTCGCCGGTCCGCTACCGCAACCGCGACGCCATCGACGGTCGCCCCCGTGGCCACCTCGGTGAGTTCGGCATCAGCCGTGTCCGCTTCCGCGACATGGCCCACCGTGGCGAGCTGCCGGGCATCACGAAGAGCTCCTGGTAAGCACCAGCTTCCGCGGACGCCCCGTCACCCCAGTGGTGGCGGGGCGTTCGCCGTTCCCGGGCCGTTTCGGGGGACATCTTCGTCACATCGGTCACTTCCGCCCCTCCAGTACCCCGACAACCCCGGAAATCCGGGCGAGTCGGCAGGTTTCGTCCCTGGTGGCTGGTACGTTCGACTCCGGTTCCGCAGGGTCTCGCGCCCACCGGCACCGTGGCACGGAGCACCCGCTCCGGGCGCCGGACGAGAAGTCGTCCGACCGATACTGCAAGAAGTCCGAGGAGGACATCCATGGCTGACAAGTCCCTGAACCGCACCGAGCTCGTCGCTGCCGTCGCCGCTGAGTCCGGCCAGAGCCAGGCCACCGTCAACGGCGTCGTCGACGCGCTCTTCTCCGTCGTCTCCGGCTCGGTCGCCGACGGCACCAAGGTCACGATCCCCGGGTGGATCGCCTTCGAGAAGACCCACCGTGCCGCCCGCACCGGCCGCAACCCGCAGACCGGCGAGGCCATCGAGATCGCCGCGAGCGACTCGGTCAAGGTCAGCGCCGGCTCGAAGCTCAAGGCTGCCGTCAAGTAAGACTGCTCCCGCGCCACGAAAGGGACGGCTTCGGCCGTCCCTTTCGTCGTTCCCGGCCTGCGATGGGTCCGTGGTCGGTCCTCCACATCCAGGAGGCGCGGATCGCCCTCCACAGGTCGCCCCGCTCGATTCCGTGGCCGGGTGGGGCAGCGCCTAGGCTTGACGGGTGAATCGGATCGCGCGCATCGCCGGCCCCGCCGTGCTGCTGCTCGTCGGGTTCGTGTCACTCCTCGTCGCCCTCGTCATCGGGGGCGGCGCGAACGCCGCGCTCATCGCCGACCCCGGCGCCGTCGTCCGGTTCGGCTTGCCGATCGCCCGACTGGTGGTGGACCTCTCCGCCGCGGCCGCGATCGGTGGTCTCGCACTCGCGACCGTCGGGCTGTCGCGCACCGCGCCCGAGTGGAACCGCGCGATCGACGCGGCCGCCGGTGCGGCGGGCGTCTGGACCGTGTCGTCGGCCGTGACGACGTTCTTCACCTTCCTCAGCGTCGCCGGCTCGAGGATCAGCATCGACGAGCAGTTCGGGCAGTCGATGGGGGTGTTCCTCACGGGGACGGACCTCGGCCTCGCGTGGCTCGTCACCGTCCTCGTCGCCGCGGCCGTCACGGTGCTGTGCTTCGCCGTGCGCTCCCGCGGGATGGTCGCACTGACCGCGGCCGTCGCGATGATCGGGCTCGTCCCGCTCGCCCAGCAGGGGCACGCCGCGGGCACGGCGAGCCACGACGCGGCCGTCACCGCACTCGGGCTGCACCTGGTCGGCGCCGCACTCTGGGTCGGCGGACTCGTGATGCTCGTGCTGTTGCGCCCGGTGATCGACGGCGATCGCCTGGCCGTCGTCGTCGGGCGCTACTCGAGCATCGCACTCGGGTGCTTCGTGCTCGTCGCCGTGTCCGGTGTGGCCTCGGCGCAGATCCGGGTCGGGGCGCTCTCGAACCTCTTCACCGCGTACGGGGTCCTGGTGCTCGTGAAGATCGCGGCCATCGTCGCGATGGGTGTGCTCGGGGTCGTGCAGCGTCGACGGGCGATCCGCGCGCTCGGCACCGCCCCCGAGCGCCGCCGTCCGTTCTGGTTCCTGATCGTGGCGGAGCTCGCCGTGATGGGCGTCGCCAGCGGGTTCGCCGCGGCACTCGGCCGCACCGCGACCCCCGTCGACCAGGTCGCGCTGAGCAAGACCACGAACCCGTCGCCGGCCGAGTTGCTGACCGACGACGCCCTGCCGCACGCTCCGGGTGCCTGGGGATGGCTGACGGCGTGGAACATCGACCTGTTCTGGCTGATGGCCGCTGTCCTGCTCGCAGCGACCTACACCGCCGGCATCGTCCGCCTGCGTCGCGCCGGTGTGCGCTGGCCCGTGCGTCGGACGGTCGCCGCCGGCATCGCGATCGTGTCGCTCGTCGTCGCGACGTCGGGCTCGCTGCACACCTACGACCGCTTCCTCGTGTCCGCCAACGTCGGGTCGCACGTGCTCCTCGGGCTCGTCGTGCCGGCGCTCGTCTGGGCGTCGGCACCCGTGCAGCTCATCCGTGCCGCCGTCCACGCCCGCGACGACGGCAGCACCGGTGTCCGCGAGTGGACGGGCGTCCTGGTCGACAACCAGGCGGTGCGGTACCTCGTGCAGCCGTTCCCGGCGTTCCTGTTCCTGGCGGCGGCGTGGTGGGCGTTCTTCGTGACCGACGCACTCCGGTGGTCGGTCAGCGACTCGACGGGCCGCACCGTGATCGACGTCGGGTTCCTGCTCGTCGGGCTCCTCGCCGTCCCCACCCTGCTCACGCCGATCGCGGTCGGTGCCCGGCGCGCTTCGATGCCCGCGGCGCTCGTCCGGATCGCCGGGGCGGTCGTCGTCGCGGCGGGCCTGGTGTCGCTCGGCATCGCGATGCGCGGGCCGCTCGGGCTCCTGCAGGCGTCGTGGTTCGGTGCGATGGGCCGGACGTGGGGACCGGATCCGCTCGTCGACCAGGCCCGCGCGGGCGCGCTGCTCGTGGTCGCCGGTGTCGCCGTCGTCGTGACCGTCGTCGTGGTGGTGCTGGTCCGGGTGCGCCGCGCCGTGGCGGAGCCCGCCGTCGACGGACCGCGCAGCGACGACCGGGTGGCGACCCGATGAGCGTCGAGCTCAGTGCCGAGCAGCGGGCCGTCTTCGAGTACATCGAGCACACCCGCGACCACGTGTTCATCACCGGGCGTGCAGGGACGGGCAAGTCGACGCTCCTGAACCACCTGTCGTGGAACACCGAGAAGCAGGTCGTGATCTGCGCGCCGACCGGTGTCGCGGCGCTGAACGTCGGTGGGCAGACGATCCACTCGCTCTTCCGCCTGCCGATCGGGCTCATCGCCGACGCCGAACTCCGGCAGGGGCCGGACACCCGCAAGCTCCTCAACACGATCGACACCCTCGTGATCGACGAGGTCTCGATGGTGAACGCCGACCTCCTCGACGCCATGGACCGCTCGCTGCGCAAGGCCCGCGGGCGCCAGTTCGAGGCGTTCGGCGGCGTGCAGGTGGTCATGTTCGGCGACCCGTACCAGCTGCCGCCGGTGCCGGGCGACGGGGACGAGCGCGCGTACTTCACCGACCACTACCGCTCGATGTGGTTCTTCGACGCCAAGGTCTGGCTCGAGGCGGAGCTCAACATCGTCGAGCTCGCGACCGTCCACCGGCAGCGCGACGACGCCTTCGCCGCGATGCTGACGGCCGTGCGGCACGGGCGCGTGACGGCCGACGTCGCCGGGCAGCTCAACGCGGCGGGCGCCCGGCCCGCGCCGGACGACGCGATCACCCTGGCGACCCGGAACGACACCGTGGCACGCATCAACAAGGCCGCGCTCGACCGGCTGCCCGGCAAGGTGCGGACCGCGCGGGCCGACGTCAACGGCGACTTCGGTGGACGGAACTTCCCGGCGGACGAAGCCCTCGAGCTGAAGCCCGGCGCGCACGTGATGTTCCTGCGCAACGACCCCGACCAGCGTTGGGTGAACGGCACCCTCGGGGTCGTGCAGACGATCCGCGACACCGTGTGGGTGGACGTCGACGGGGAGTCGTTCGAGGTCCAGCCGTCGGTGTGGGAGAAGTTCAAGTACTCCTACGACGCCGACAAGAAGGAACTCAAGAAGGACACCGTCGGCGAGTTCCAGCAGTTCCCGCTCCGGCTCGCCTGGGCGGTGACGATCCACAAGTCGCAGGGCAGCACCTACGACCGGGCGGTGGTCGACCTCGGCAACCGGGTGTTCAGCGCCGGGCAGACGTACGTGGCGCTGTCACGGCTGACCTCGCTCGAGGGGCTGTACCTCACGCGTCCGCTGCGGCCGCAGGACATCATCGTGGACCTCGACGTCCGGCGGTTCATGTCCGAGGCGCCCCGGGTGGTGGCGACGGAGCTCGAGGCGGCTCCCGCTCCCGCCCCGGACGCCGACGACGGCGACTGACCCGCCCCCGCGCGACGGCCCGGACGCACGAGGGCCCGGGCGTGCGACGGCCCGGGCCCTCGTGCGTCCGGGCCGTCGCGCGGGGGCGGGT
>NZ_JAFEVQ010000044.1:0-18949 GCF_020882855.1 Curtobacterium sp. GD1
ACGAGGCACCCGTCCCCGCCCCCGGCGAGCCCACCGACCGCACCCTCGAGGGCTGGATCGCCCACCAGCGCTGGTACACGGCGAAGGGCACCACCCCGCGGCTCCGCACCCTCGCGCAGCCCGCCGGTACCCGCCTCGTCCTCGACGACGCCCCGACCGGCCCCGTCCTCTACCAGGCGCCGGTCAGCCCCGACGCGACCGGGACCGTGCACGACGCGACCGCCGATCCGGACTGGATCCGGTCCCTCGCCGCACGCATCGACGCCGACGACGAGAGCCTCGTCCCGATCGGCACCGTCCGGCGGTCCCGGGTGCTCAGCGGCGAACAGTCGAACACCTCGGTGATCTGCGAGACCGACACCGGCGCCGAGGTCATCGTGAAGGTCTTCCGCGTGCTGCACCACGGCGACAACCCGGACGTCACCACGCAGCTCGCCCTCTCGGCCGCGGGCAGCGCCCGGGTGCCGCGCGTCTACGGCGCGCTCCGCGGGAGCTGGCCGGACCCGGGGCGCTCCGACGGCACCGCGACCGGGCACCTCGCCTTCGCCCAGGAGTTCCTGCCGGGGCTGCAGGACGCCTGGCGCGTGGCGCTCGGCGACGCCCGCGAGGGCATCCCGTTCGCATCCGACGCCGAGCGGCTCGGGCTCGCGCTCGCCGAGGTGCACCGCACCCTCGCCGAGGCCCTGCCGACCGAGCCCGCCGACGACGACCGCCGTGCCGCCGCGATCGCGACGATGCACGGCCGGCTCGACGCCGCGGCACGCGAGGCCCCGGCGATCGCCCCGCACGTCGACGCCGTCCGTGCGGTCTACGCCCGCGCCGCCGATGCCGACTGGCCCGACCTGCAGCGCATCCACGGCGACCTGCACCTCGGGCAGGTGCTCGCCGCTCCGGAACCCCGCGGCTGGGTCTTCCTCGACTTCGAGGGCGAGCCGCTCCGCCCGCTCACCGAGCGCTCCCTGCCGGACGTCACGCTCCGGGACGTCGCCGGCATGCTGCGCTCGTTCGACTACGTCCAGGGTTCGCTCGCCCAGGACGCCGAGCCCGTCGACGCGGGGGAGTGGGCGCAGGAGGCCCGGTCGGCGTTCCTCGACGGCTACCAGCAGGGGACGGGATCGGACCTGCGTGCCCACCGGGAGCTGCTCGACGCGTTCGAACTCGACAAGGCCGTCTACGAGGTCGTCTACGAGACCCGGAACCGTCCCGACTGGGTCGGGATCCCGCTCGCCGCGGTCACGCGCCTGGTCGCGCGCAGCGCGGCCTGACCGACGGACCGAGGGCTGCGGCCCTGGACCGGACCGGATGACGGACGGGAGGCGCGGTGCCAGCCGGTACCGCGCCTCCCGTCCGTCATCGGGTGACGCCCGTCAGTTGACGGGTCCGGTGTACTTCTCACCCGGTCCGGCGCCCGGCGCGTCCTGGATGCTCGACGCCTCGCGGAACGCGAGCTGCACCGAACGGAGCCCGTCGCGCAGCGGGCGGGCGTGGTGGTCCCCGATCTCCGTCGCCGCGGCGGTGACGAGCCCCGCGAGCGCCGTGATGAGCTTGCGCGCCTCGTCGAGGTCCGTCTGCTGCTCGGGGTCGTCCGCGAGACCCACCTTGACGGCGGCCGCGCTGAGGAGGTGCACCGCCACGGTGTTGATGAGTTCGACGGCCGGCACCTCCGAGATGTCGCGGGCGGCCTCGTCGGGCTCGGGGGAAGGGGTGTCGGTCACGGTGCTCCTCTGCTAGACTCGTCCGCGGCAGATGCTGTCAGTGTGCCCGGACTCGTGCGAACGAGGCCGATCACTCTCGCAGTGTCACGAAAGAGGAGTCTCTCCCACCCGCGGCCGCGCACCACAGGCTACCGGGTCCACACCGCTCCACCGGCGTCCGCGTCGGTCGGCCGTCCCGCAGGGGTCGGCGTCGGGCGGCTGCCGAACGGGTCACGATCCGTGCGTCAGATCTCCTCTCTCGTGCCGTCGTCCAGGGCAAACGCCCCGGACGGCCACCACCTGATTGAAGGAGCTCCGCATTCCCGATCCCCGTACCAACGACCGAATCCGCGTCCCCGAGGTCCGACTCGTCGGCCCCCAGGGCGAGCAGGTCGGCGTTGTCCCCATCGCCGTCGCACTGCGCCTCGCGCAGGAAGCCGAGCTGGATCTGGTCGAGGTCGCGCCGAACTCGAAGCCGCCCGTGGCGAAGATCATGGACTACGGCAAGTTCAAGTACGAGGCCGCTCAGAAGGCCAAGGAAGCGCGTCGCAACCAGGTGAACACGGACCTCAAGGAAGTCCGTTTCCGCCTGAAGATCGACGTGCACGACTACGAGACGAAGCGCAAGCGCGCCGAGGGCTTCCTCCTCGGTGGCGACAAGGTGAAGGCGATGATCCTCTTCCGTGGTCGCGAGCAGTCGCGTCCGGAGCAGGGTGTCCGTCTCCTCCAGAAGTTCGCCGAGGAGATCGCCGAGTTCGGTGTCGTCGAGTCGCGTCCGACCCAGGACGGCCGCAACATGACGATGATCATCGCCCCGCTCAAGAACAAGTCCGACGTCAAGGGCGAGCAGAACGCCAAGCGCGCTGCTCAGAAGGCCGAGCGTCGTGCGTCGGAGCACGCTGCGAAGGGCAAGGACGAGACCACCGACGTGGCTCCCGAGCCCGCGCAGGCCGAAGCTCCCGCCGAATAGGTCCCACCGACCGATCCCGCAACGACGCGGCTCCCCATCCATCCCACGGAAAGGCACCACCATGCCCAAGCAGAAGACCCACTCCGGGTCGAAGAAGCGCTTCAAGGTCACCGGCAGCGGCAAGATCATGAAGCAGCAGGCCGGTATGCGTCACAACCTCGAGGTCAAGAGCGCCAAGCGCAAGGCCCGCCTCAACGAGGACCAGGTCCTCGCCAAGGCTGACGCGAAGAACGTCAAGAAGCTCCTCGGCCACTGAGCCCCGCAGAACGTAAAGGAATAGATCAATGGCACGAGTAAAGAGAGCGGTCAACGCCGCCAAGAAGCGCCGCGTCATCCTCGAGCGCGCCGAGGGCTACCGCGGTCAGCGTTCGCGTCTGTACCGCAAGGCCAAGGAGCAGGTCACCCACTCCCTCGTCTACGCGTACCGCGACCGTCACGCGAAGAAGGGCGAGTTCCGTCGCCTCTGGATCCAGCGCATCAACGCCGCGTCGCGTGCGAACGGCCTGACCTACAACCGCCTCATCCAGGGCCTCGGCCTTGCCGGCGTCGAGGTCGACCGTCGCATCCTCGCGGACCTCGCGGTGAACAACCCCGAGACGTTCGCGGCGCTCGTCGAGACCGCCAAGAAGGCGCTCCCGGCCGACACCTCGGCCCCGAAGGCTGCGTAGTCAGTTCTTCTGGTCGCGAAACCCCCGCCGGTCCGGCGGGGGTTTCGTCGTTCCTAGACTTGTCCCGTGAGCGATCTCCTCGAGAACCCCAAGGCCGGCCGCGTCCGTGCCGTCGCAGCGCTGTCGAAGAAGGACGTGCGCGCCGACACGGGCCTGTTCCTGCTCGAAGGGCCGCAGGCGGTGCGTGAGGCGATCGAGTACCGGCCGGAGCTCCTCCGCGAGCTCTACGTGACCCCGACCGCGGCCGCGCGCTACGGTCTCGACGACGCGCCGGTCGACACGTGGTTCGTGACCGAACAGGTCCTCGACGCGATGGCGGACACGGTGACGCCGCAGGGCGTCGTCGCGGTGTGCCAGCAGTTCCCGACGTCGGTGAAGGACGTCTTCCCCGACGCCGGTGCCGCCCAGGAGGCGCGTGGCGGCCTGCCGGGGATCGTCGCGATCCTCGAAGAGGTGCGTGATCCGGGCAACGCCGGCACCATCATCCGTGCGGCCGACGCCGCCGGCGCCGACGCGGTGGTCCTCACCGGGCGCAGCGTCGACCCGTACAACCCGAAGGTCGTGCGGTCGACCACGGGCTCGCTCTTCCACGTGCCGGTGTCGGTCGGCGTGACGCTCGCCGACGCGGTGTCCCGTGCCCGGGGCCTCGGGTACACGATCCTGGCCGCCGACGTCTCGGGCGACGACCTGCCCGAGGTCCGCGCCGACGGCATGCTCGACGGTCCGACCGCGTGGGTGTTCGGCAACGAGGCACGTGGTCTCACCACCGAGGACCTCGCCCTCGTCGACCGCGCCGTGAAGGTGCCGATCTACGGCAAGGCGGAGTCGATGAACCTCGCGACCGCGGCGTCCGTCTGCCTGTACGAGTCGGCGTTCGCGCAGCGCACGGCTCGTCCCTCCACAGGCGACTGATCGGGCGACTCCTCCCCAGACCGTCCGGTACCGGACGGCGGTATCCCACGGGCCGGTAGGCTTGGGTCTCGTGTCAGAACCTCTCGAGATCAGCGAATCGGCCGTCGCCGACGCCGTGGACCGGGCCCTTGCGGCGGTCCGCGCCACGACGACCGTCGCCGAGCTGAAGCAGGCCAGGGCCGAGCACACCGGCGAACAGTCCGCGCTGGCGCGGATGAACGCGTCGATGCGCAGCGTGCCGAAGGAGCAGAAGGCGGCCGCGGGCAAGCTCGTCGGACAGGCCCGTGGGCAGGTGAACGCGGCGATCGCCGAGCAGGAGTCCGTGCTCGCCGAAGCCGAGGAACGTGCACGCCTCGACGCCGAGCGCGTCGACGTCACCGCGCTCCCGGTCCGCCGCGCGCCCGGCTCGCGGCACCCGCTGTCGCTCCTCAACGAGACCGTGGCCGACATCTTCGTCGCCATGGGGTGGGAAGTCGCGGAAGGCCCCGAGCTCGAGCACGAGTGGTTCAACTTCGACGCGCTGAACTTCGACCCGGACCACCCGGCCCGGGCGATGGCCGACACGATCTTCGTCGAGCCGGTCGAGCGCCACCTCGTCATGCGCACGCACACCTCCCCGGTGCAGGTGCGGTCGCTGCTCTCGCGCGACCTGCCGCTCTACGTCATCGCGCCGGGCCGGGTGTACCGCGCCGACGAGCTCGACGCCACGCACCTGCCGGTCTTCACCCAGGTCGAGGGCATCGCGATCGACAAGGGCCTGACGATGGCGCACCTGCGCGGCACGCTCGAGCACTTCGCGCGCCAGATGTTCGGGGCCGAGGCGCAGATCCGTCTCCGCCCGAACTACTTCCCGTTCACCGAACCCAGTGCCGAGATGGACGTCTGGCAGCCGAACGCCAAGGGCGGCGCTCGGTGGGTCGAGTGGGGCGGATGCGGCATGGTCAACCCGAACGTCCTGCGCGCCGCCGGCATCGACCCGGCCGAGTACCAGGGCTTCGCGTTCGGCATGGGTATCGAGCGGACGCTGCAGTTCCGCAACGGCCTGAACGACATGCGTGACTTCCTCGAGGGCGACATCCGCTTCTCGCAGCAGTTCGGAACGGTGGTCTGATGCGCGTCCCACTCCGTTGGCTCGGCGAGTCCGTCGACCTCCCCGACGACGTCACCCTCGAGCACGTCCACGCGGCGCTCGTGTCGGTGGGCTTCGAGGAAGAGGACGTCCACACCTACGACCTCACGGGCCCGATCGTCGTCGGCCGCGTGCTCGAGCGCGAACCCGAGCCGCAGAAGAACGGCAAGACGATCAACTGGTGCCAGGTGGACGTCGGCGAGCCCGAGCCCCGCGGCATCGTCTGCGGCGCGCACAACTTCGACGTCGGCGACCTCGTCGTCGTCACGCTCCCCGGCGCCGTCCTGCCCGGGCCGTTCCCGATCGCCGCACGCAAGACCTACGGGCACGTGTCCGACGGCATGATCGCCTCGGCACGCGAGCTCGGTCTCGGCGACGAGCACGACGGCATCCTCCGCTTCGCGGACCTCGGCATGGAGCCCGAGGTCGGCGCGGACGCCATCGCGCTCCTCGGTCTCGACGACGCCGCGGTGGAGATCAACGTGACCCCGGACCGCGGGTACGTGCTGAGCATGCGCGGCGTCGCTCGCGAGTACGCCCACGCCACCGGCGCGACCTTCCACGACCCGGTCGAGCGGGTCACCCCCCGCAGCGCCGAAGGCTTCCCGGTCGTGATCGACGACCGGGCCCCGGTGCGTGGCCGGGTCGGCGCGCACACGTTCGTCACCCGTGTCGTCCGTGGCATCGACCCGACCGCGAAGACCCCGGCGTGGATGGTCTCGCGCCTCGCCCTCGCCGGTGTCCGGTCGATCTCGCTGCCCGTCGACATCACGAACTACGTCATGTTCGAGCTCGGTCAGCCGCTGCACGGGTACGACCTCCGGACGCTGCAGGGCGGGCTCGGTGTCCGTCGTGCTGCTGCCGGCGAGACCCTGACGACCCTCGACCACGTCGAACGGACGCTCGACCCGGAAGACCTCGTCATCACCGACGACTCCGGTCCCGTCGGCCTCGCCGGCGTGATGGGCGGTGCCCGGACCGAGATCTCCGAGGCGACCACCGACGTCCTGATCGAGGCGGCCGGTTTCGACCAGACCTCCATCGCCCGGACCGCGCGTCGGCACAAGCTCCCGAGCGAGGCGTCCCGACGCTTCGAGCGCGGCGTCGACCCGCTCGTGGCCGAGGCTGCTGCGAACCGTGCGGTCGAGCTCCTCGTCGAGCTCGCGGGCGGCACCGCGGACACCCTCGGCTCGACACTCGTCGACACCGAGCCCCGTCGGACGGTCACGATGCGCATCGCCCGTCCGGCCGAGCTCGTCGGAGTCGACTACACCGACGCCGAGGTCATCGACACCCTGCGCGCGATCGGTGCGTCGGTCGACGTCGACGGGGACACCCTCGCCGTCGTGCCGCCGACCTGGCGCCCCGACCTCACCGACGACACCACCCTCGTCGAAGAGGTCGCGCGCATCGTCGGCTACGACCGCATCCCGAGCGTCCTTCCCGTCGCGCCGCCCGGCCGTGGGCTGACCGGTCACCAGCAGGCGCGTCGTCGCGTCGCCGCTGCACTCGCCGCCGACGGCCTGGTCGAGGTCGTCACCGCACCCTTCGTGTCGCAGGCGACGCAGGACGCCTATCCGGGCATCGACGGTGCCGGCGGGCCGAGCGTGGTCCTCGCGAACGCCCTCGACAGCGAGCAGAGCCTCCTCCGTCGCAGTGGGGTGCCGGCACTCGTCGACGCCGCCCGCCGCAACGTGTCGCGCGGCCTCGTCGACGTCGCGCTCTACGAGACCTCGCGGGTGTTCCTGCCGGTCGCGGGCGAGACGCTCGGCACCGACACGGTCCCGGCCGGTGCCGTGCTCCCGGACCGCGACACCCTCACCGCGCTCGACGCGTCCCTGCCGCCGCAGCCGTTCCACGTGTCCGCGCTGCTCACCGGCAACCGGGTCGTGAAGCAGCCCGGCGTGCAGCCGGAGCCGTACGGCATCGCGGACGCACTCGACGTCGCGCGCGCCGTCGCGTGGGCGGTCGGGGTCGAGCTCACGGTGGCGCAGACGACGCACCCGTCCCTGCACCCGGGCCGTGCGGCATCGCTCCTCGTGGACGGAACCGTCGTCGGCGTCGCGGGTGAACTCCTGCCCGAGCTGACCGAGGCAGCGGTCCTGCCGCGCGTCGTCGCGGTCGTCGAACTCGACCTCGACGCCATGGTCCGGGCGGCACCCGAGCTGGTGTCGGTGGCACCGATCGTGTCCTACCCGGCGGCGACGCAGGACCTGTCCCTCGTGGTGGGTGCCGACGTACCGGCGGGTGACGTACTGGATGCGGTGCGCTCTGGTGCCGGAGAGCTGTTGGAGTATGCTCGCCTCGTGGATGACTACCGGGGCTCCGGCGTGGACGAGGGACAGAAGTCCCTGACGTTCGCGCTGCGCTTCCGTGCCACGGACCGCACGCTGACCGCTGCCGAGGCCACTGAGGCCCGTGACGGCGCCGTCCGACGTGCCGGCGAGCGATTCGGGGCGACCCTGCGCGACTGATCCCATCGGGACCAGCACCGCCCGGGGCCGCCGCCTCCGACTCTCTCGACGACCAGTCCGACCAAAGGTGGAATCCCATGTCCGTATCCGTCGCCGTGGCGGGAGCCTCCGGCTACGCGGGCGGTGAGCTCCTGCGCGTGCTCTCCGCCCATCCCGAGTTCGACGTCAGGACGGTGACGGCGTTCTCGAACGCCGGACAGCCGCTCATCGCGACGCAGCCGCACCTCCGCTCGCTGTCGCACCTGACCCTCGAGCCGACGACGGCGGACAACCTGCGCGGACACGACGTCGTGTTCCTCGCGCTGCCGCACGGCCAGTCCGGGGCGATCACCGCGGAGCTCGGCGACGACGCCCTCGTCGTGGACTGCGGCGCGGACCACCGGCTGACCGACCCGGCGGCGTGGGAAGCGTTCTACGGCGGCGACTACCACGGCGCGTGGACCTACGGGCTGCCGGAGCTGCTGCACGCGGCGCCGACGCCCGGGTCGGCGGACGAGTGGCGTGACGTGGACGACATCCAGACGCAGAGCCGGCAACGGGCGGCGCTCGTGGGGACGAAGCGGATCGCCGTCCCCGGGTGCAACGTGACCGCGGTCACGCTCGGCATCCAGCCGGGCATCCAGGCCGGGCTGATCGAGTCGGACGACCTCGTGGCCGTGCTGAGCGTCGGCCCGAGCGGTGCCGGCAAGAAGCTCGCGAACACCTACCTGGCGTCCGAGATCATGGGCTCCGCGAGCGCGTACGCGGTCGGCGGGAAGCACCGCCACATCCCGGAGATCCAGCAGAACCTCGTGGTCGCCGGCGCGTCCGACGTGACGATCTCGTTCACCCCGGTCCTCGTCCCCATGTCCCGCGGCATCCTGGCGACGACGACCGCGAAGCTCGCGCCCGGTGTGAGCGCCCGTGACGTCCGGCTCGCCTGGGAGCAGGCCTACGCCGACGAACCCTTCGTGCACCTCCTGCCCGAGGGCGAGTTCCCCCGGGTCGCCGACACCATCGGCGCGAACACCGCACTGATCGGGCTCGCGGTCGACGAGGCCGCCGGTCGCGTCGTCGCGGTGAGCGCCCTCGACAACCTGGCCAAGGGCACCGCCGGTGCTGCGGTCCAGTCGACGAACATCGCCCTGGGCTTCCCGGAGACCCTCGGCCTCAGCGTGGACGGAGTCGCACCGTGACCGACGCAAGCCAGCCCACCCACACCGACCCGGGCCTCCAGGGCGTCACCGCGGCAGCGGGCTTCCGCGCGGCGGGCGTGACCGCCGGTCTCAAGTCGAGCGGCAAGCCCGACGTGGCCCTCGTCGTCAACGACGGGCCGGACGCCGCAGTGGCCGCGGTCTTCACCAGCAACCGTGCCCAGGCGCACCCCGTGATCTGGTCGCGCCAGGCGGTCGGTGACGGCACCGCCCGAGCGGTCGTCCTGAACTCCGGCGGCGCGAACTGCTTCACCGGTCCGTTCGGCTTCCAGACCACCCACATGACCGCCGAAGCCGTGGGCGCGGCGCTCGCCATCGGCGCCGGCGACGTCGTCGTCTGCTCGACCGGCCTCATCGGGGTCGGCGACCAGACGTTCCGCGACAACGTCCTCAGGGGCGTCGACCTCGCGAGTGCGGCACTGTCGGCCGACGGTGGTCCGGACGCCGCGACCGCCATCATGACCACCGACACGAAGCCGAAGCAGTCGGTCGTCACCGAGGACGGCTGGACCGTCGGCGGCATGGCCAAGGGCGCGGGCATGCTCGCACCCGGGCTCGCGACGATGCTCGTCGTGATCACCACGGACGCCGTCGTCGGCTCGGACGAGCTCGACCAGGCGCTCCGGGCCGCCACCCGCGTCACCTTCGACCGGGTCGACTCGGACGGCTGCATGTCGACGAACGACACCGTGGTGCTGCTGTCCTCCGGCGCGAGCGGCGTCACGCCCGAGGTCGGCGACTTCCAAGAAGCCTTGACCGCGGTCTGCGCCGACCTCGCACGGCAGCTGCAGCAGGACGCCGAGGGCGCGAGCCACGACATCGCGATCCACGTCGTGAACGCCGCGACCGAGGACGACGCCGTCACGGTCGGCCGGAGCGTCGCCCGGAACAACCTGTTCAAGGCCGCGGTGTTCGGCAACGACCCGAACTGGGGCCGGGTGCTCGCGGCGATCGGCACCACCGACGCCGAGTTCGACCCGTACGCCGTCGACGTCTCGATGAACGGGGTCCGTGTCTGCCACGCCGGCGCCCCGGACGAGCCGAGCGACCGCGTCGACCTGACGCCGCGCGACACCGACGTCCTCATCGACCTCGGCGTCGGACCGTTCTCGGCGACGATCCTGACGAACGACCTCACGCACGACTACGTCCACGAGAACAGCGCGTACTCCAGCTGATGGCCGACGACAGCATCCTCTCGAAGGAAGAAGAGCACGAGCTCGCGACCGTCAAGGCCGCGACCCTCATCGAGTCCCTGCCGTGGCTGAAGCGGTTCTCGGGCAAGATCGTCGTCGTCAAGTTCGGCGGCAACGCCATGGTGAACGAGGACCTCAAGCGCGCGTTCGCCGAGGACATGGTCTACCTCCGGTACGCCGGCCTCCACCCGGTGGTCGTGCACGGCGGCGGCCCGCAGATCTCGGCGGCGCTGAAGGAACAGGGCATCGCGTCCGAGTTCCGTGGCGGCTACCGCGTCACCACGACCGAGGCGATCACGGTCGTCCGCGACGTGCTCGCCGGCGAGGTCAACCGCGAGATCGTCGACCTGATGAACGAGCACGGCGAGGGCCTGGCCGTCGGCGTCTTCGGCGACGGCGGCTCGCTGTTCACCGGCGAGAAGAAGGGCGTCGTCGTCGACGGCGAGCACTTCGACCTCGGGCACGTCGGCGACATCACGCACGTCGACCCCTCCGGTGTGCTCGCCGCGATCGAGGCCGGCCGCATCCCCGTGGTGTCGAGCATCGCCATCGACGACGCCCACCCGGACCAGGCGCTCAACGTGAACGCCGACGCCGCGGCGGGCGCACTCGCGATCGCCCTCAAGGCGTCGAAGCTCATGATGCTCACCGATGTCCCCGGCCTGTACCGCAACTGGCCGGACCGCGACTCGATCGTCGACCTCATCGCGGTCGAGGAACTCCGCGCGCTCCTGCCGTCGCTCGAGTCGGGCATGATCCCGAAGATGACCGCGTGCCTCGACGCCGTGGTCGGCGGGGTCGGCGGCGCGACGATCATCGACGGGCGGATCCCGCACTCGATCCTGCTCGAGGTGTTCACCCTGCGCGGCGCGGGCACCGAGGTGATCCCGGACCCGAGCCGACGCACCGAGAACCAGATGACCCACGCCGAGATCGGCCGACGCGTCGCAGCACCGTCGACGAGCAGCACCACCGGCCAACACGTGGCCAGCACGACCGAGAAGGGACAGCCGCAGTGAGCACCGAGACGCAGACCGAGACCTGGAACGACCGGTTCGGGGCGTCGCTCATGCGATCCCTGACCCCGCCGAAGATCATGCTCGAGCGCGGCGAGGGCTGTCGCGTCTGGGACGTCGACGGCAACGAGTACCTCGACTTCCTCGCCGGCATCGCCGTCAACTCGCTCGGCCACGCGCACCCCGCGCTGGTCGAGGCGATCAGCGACCAGGCCGCCAAGCTCGTGCACGTCTCGAACTACTTCGCGACCCCGCCGCAGCTCGAGCTCGCCGAGCGGCTCAAGCGCATCACGGGCGCAGGTGAGGCCGGCCGTGTGTACTTCGGCAACTCCGGTGCCGAGGCCAACGAGGCCGCGTTCAAGCTCGCACGGCTGAACAAGGGCGCCGACGGGCAGAAGACCCGCATCCTCGCACTGAAGCAGGGCTTCCACGGCCGCACGATGGGCGCGCTGGCGCTCACCGGCAAGCCCGCCCTGCAAGAGGACTTCCTGCCGATGGTCCCCGGGGTCGAGCACATCGACTCCACGGTCGCCGCGCTCGAGGAGTCGATCGACGACACCGTCGCCGCGCTCATCGTCGAACCGATCAAGGGCGAGGCCGGCGTGGTCGACCTGCCCGAGGGGTTCCTGCTCGCCGCTCGCCGCCTGACCGCGGAACACGGCGCGCTGCTGATCCTCGACGAGATCCAGACGGGCGTCGGCCGGACCGGCAACTGGTTCACCTACCAGGGCCACGGTTTCGAGCCGGACGCCATCACGATCGCGAAGGGCATCGCGGGCGGGTTCCCGATCGGTGCCCTCGTCACCTTCGGCTGGGCGTCCGAACTGTTCTCGGCCGGCCAGCACGGCTCGACGTTCGGTGGCAACCCCCTCGGCACCCGGGTGGCGAACGCCGTCCTCGCCGAGATCGAGCGCGCGGACCTCGTGTCCGGTGCGGTGACGAAGGGGGAGCGGATCCGTGCGGGCATCGCGAGCATCGGCTCGCCCCTCGTCGAAGAGGTCCGTGGCACCGGCCTCCTCATCGGGGTCGGTCTGACCGGCCCGGTCGCCGCCGCCGTCAACGCCGCCGCGCTCGAGCGCGGCCTGATCATCAACGCCCCGAACGAGTCGAGCCTGCGCATCGCGCCGCCGCTCGTCGTGTCCGACGCCGAGATCGACGAGTTCGTGTCGATCCTCAGCGAGAGCCTGGTCGCAGTCGCCGCCGAGCAGGGCACCACCACCCAGGAGACCTCCGCATGACCCGTCACTTCCTCCGCGACGACGACCTCAGCCAGGCGGAGCAGTCCGCGATCCTCGACCTCGCCGAGCAGATGAAGGCCGACCGGTGGGGTGCCAAGCCCCTCGCCGGACCGCAGAGCGTCGCCGTGATCTTCGACAAGTCGTCCACCCGCACGCGGGTGTCCTTCCACGTCGGCATCTCCGACCTCGGCGGCAGCCCGCTCATCATCTCGACGGCGAACAGCCAGCTGGGGGGCAAGGAGACGCCGTCCGACACCGCACGCGTCCTCGAGCGCATGGTGTCGGCGATCGTGTGGCGCACCTACGGCCAGGCCGGGCTCGAGGAGATGGCGGCGAACACGAGCGTCCCCGTCGTCAACGCCCTGTCGGACGACTTCCACCCGTGCCAGCTGCTCGCTGACCTGCTGACCATCCGCGAGCACCGCGGGACCCTGGCGGGGCAGACCGTGGCCTTCATCGGCGACGGTGCGAGCAACATGGCGCAGTCCTACCTGCTCGCCGGGGCCACCGCGGGCATGCACGTCCGCGTCGCGGCACCGGCCGAGTTCTCCCCGGCGGCCGAGGTCGTCACGGACGCCGAGCGTCGCGCTGCCGTGACCGGCGGTTCCGTGCTCGTCGTGACCGACCCGGTCGCGGCCGTCGCCGGAGCGGACGTCGTCGTGACCGACACCTGGGTGTCGATGGGCAAGGAGGACGAGAAGCAGGCGCGGCTCGACACCTTCAACGGGTACCGCGTGGACGACGCGATGATGGCGCACGCCGCCGACGACGCCGTGTTCATGCACTGCCTGCCCGCCGACCGTGGGTTCGAGGTCACGGCCGAGGTCATCGACGGTCCGCGGAGCATCATCTGGGACGAGGCGGAGAACCGTCTCCACGCCCAGAAGGCGCTGCTCGCGTGGCTCCTCGCAGCGAACGCGACCGGCGCTCCCACCGCGACCGGCGCTCCCGCCGCGACCGGCGCCCACGCGACGACCGGCGCCCCCGCGACCGCCTGACCCAGGGAGACCACCGTGGCAGACCGCGTCGTCCTCGCGTACTCCGGCGGACTCGACACGTCCGTCGGCATCGGCTGGCTGCGTGACGCCACCGGCAAGGACGTCGTCGCCCTCGCGGTCGACGTCGGCCAGGGCGGCGAGGACATGGCGGCGATCCGGCAGCGCGCGCTCGACTGCGGCGCCGTCGAGTCGATCGTCATCGACGCGAAGGACGAGTTCGCCGACGACTACCTCGTCCCCGCGCTGCAGGCCAACGCCCTGTACCAGAAGCGCTACCCGCTCGTCTCCGCGCTGAGCCGTCCCCTCATCGCGAAGCACCTGGCGCTCACGGCGAAGCAGCTCGGTGCCGACAGCGTGGCGCACGGGTGCACGGGCAAGGGCAACGACCAGGTCCGCCTCGAGGCGGCGGTCGCGGCCCTCGCCCCGGACCTGACGAGCGTCGCACCGGTGCGGGACCTCGCGCTCACCCGCGACCGAGCGATCGCCTACGCCCAGCAGCACGGCCTGCCGGTCGAACAGTCGGAACGCTCGCCCTGGTCGATCGACCAGAACGTGTGGGGTCGAGCGGTCGAGACCGGTCACCTCGAGGACCCGTGGAACGCCCCGGCGGAGGAGCTCTACGCCTACACGCAGGACCCGACCGTCCCGCGCGCTCCGGACGAGGTGACGATCACCTTCGAGCAGGGCGTCCCGGTCGCCATCGACAGACAGCGGTTCAGCGTGCTGCGCGTCGTGCAGGAGCTGAACGCACTCGCCGGCAAGCACGGTGTCGGTCGGATCGACGTGGTCGAGGACCGCCTCGTCGGCATCAAGTCGCGCGAGGTGTACGAGGCGCCGGCCGCCATCGCCCTGATCGCCGCGCACGAGGAACTCGAGAACCTGACCCTCGAACGCGACGTCAACCGGTACAAGCGGCAGGTCGAGTCGGACTGGGCCGACCTGGTCTACGACGGGCTGTGGTTCAGCGGCCTGAAGCGGAGCCTCGACGCCTTCATCGCCCACACCCAGCAGCACGTCTCCGGCGACGTCCGACTCCGGCTCCACGCGGGCCGGGCCGTCGTGACCGGACGCCGCTCCAGCCAGAGCCTCTACGACTTCGACCTCGCGACCTACGACACGGGCGACGCCTTCGACCAGTCGCACGCGAAGGGGTTCATCGACATCTGGTCGTTGCCGAGCAAGATCTCCGCCCGCCGCGACCTTGCCAACTGAGCGCCCAGGCACCCCGCCCCCAAACCCACGACCGGACGACGAGAGAACCATGACCGACGCGAACCAGCCCGCCGCCAAGACCGACGCCACCAACACCGGCGCCCTCTGGGGTGGCCGCTTCGCGGACGGCCCGAGCGCCGAACTCGCCGCCCTCTCCCGATCGACCCACTTCGACTGGCAGCTCGCCCCCTACGACATCGCCGGCTCCCGCGCCCACGCCCGCGCCCTCAACACCGCCGGGTACCTGACGGCCGACGAGCTCGAGCGGATGCTCGCCGGCCTCGACCGCCTCGAGTCCGCGCACGCCGACGGCACGCTGCAGCCCGCCGACAGCGACGAGGACGTGCACGGCGCCCTCGAACGACTCCTCATCGCCGACCTCGGTCCCGAGCTCGGCGGGAAGCTGCGCGCCGGCCGGAGCCGCAACGACCAGATCGCGACGCTGGGTCGGATGCACATGCTCGACCACGGTCGCCGGATCGGGCACCTCGTCATCGACCTCGTCGACGCGATCTCCCAGCAGGCCAACGAGCACCCCGGCGCGATCATGCCGGGTCGCACGCACCTGCAGCACGCGCAGCCGGTCCTCCTCGCACACCACCTGCTCGCGCACGCGTGGCCCCTGGTCCGTGACCTCGAGCGGCTCCGCGACTGGGCGGACCGCGCGAGTGTGAGCCCGTACGGCGCCGGCGCCCTCGCGGGGAGCTCGCTCGGCCTCGACCCCTCGGCGATCGCCCACGAGCTCGGGTTCGCCCGCCCCGCGGACAACTCGATCGACGCCACGGCGGCTCGTGACGTGGTCGCCGAGTTCGCGTTCGTCCTCGCGCAGATCGGCATCGACGTCTCCCGCCTGGCGGAGGAGATCATCCTCTGGAACACGAAGGAGTTCGGCTTCGTCCGGCTGCACGACGCGTTCTCCACGGGGTCGAGCATCATGCCCCAGAAGAAGAACCCGGACATCGCCGAGCTCGCCCGGGGTAAGTCCGGCCGGCTCATCGGCAACCTGACCGGCCTGCTCGCAACCCTCAAGGGCCTGCCGCTGGCGTACAACCGCGACCTGCAGGAGGACAAGGAGCCCGTCTTCGACTCGGTCGCCACCCTCGAGGTCCTGCTCCCCGCCTTCACCGGCATGGTCGCGACCCTCTCGTTCGACACCGACCGCATGGCCGAGCTCGCGCCGCAGGGATTCTCGCTCGCGACGGACGTCGCCGAGTGGCTCGTCCGCCAGGGGGTGCCGTTCCGTGACGCGCACGAGGTCTCCGGCGCGCTGGTCCGGTACTGCGAGGAGCGCGGGATCGAACTCGACGACCCCACCGACGACGAGTACCGGACGGTGTCCGAACACCTCACGCCCGAGGTCCGCGGCGTCCTCACCATCGAGGGTTCCGTCGCGTCGCGCGCCGGCATCGGTGGCACCGCGCCGGACCGCGTCGCCGAACAGCTCGCGTCGCTCACCCGTCGCGTCCACGACCTGGCGGAGGGCGTGCCCTTCACCCGATGACCGACCCCACGCTCGCGCTGCTGTCCGAACCGGCGCCGGTCTCGGCGCCGGCGTTGCTCGGTGCGACGATCGCGGGCAAGGGCGTGACCCTGCGCATCACCGAGGTCGAGGCCTACTTCGGCCCCACCGACCCCGGCTCGCACGGCCACCGTGGTCCGACGCCGCGCAACCGCCACCTGTTCGGACCGCCCGGGACGCTCTACGCCTACCGCTCCTACGGCATCCACACGTGCGTCAACGTCGTCAGTGCGCCGGAGGGCACGTCGTCGGGATCGCTGCTGCGGGGCGCGCAGGTCGTGGAGGGTCTCGAGGCGGCCCGTTCCCGACGCGGCGGCTCCGTCACGGACGTCGCGCTCGCGCGCGGTCCCGGCAACCTCGGCGGAGCGCTCGGTGCGGTGCTCGGCGAGGACGACGGCAGCAGACTCCTCGACGGCTCCGGCCCGTACGTGCTGACGCTGGCTCCCGGCCTGGAGGCGCAGCTCGCCGCCGTCGGACCGACCCGCGTCGTCGAGGAACTCCTGTCCGAGACCGTGCCCGGTCCGGCGGCGACCGGTCCGGTCCCGCGGATCTCCCGAGGGCCGCGCACCGGCGTCGGCGGCATCGCCGGCGGCGCGCGCTTCCCCTGGCGCTTCTGGCTCACCGGTGACCCGACGGTGTCGGCGTACCGGCGGCACAAGGGCGCCCTCGATTGACGGAGCCGCGCCGCGCCTCCTGGACCGCGCGCGCCGCTACGATGGCTGGGTGTCCAGTGAATCCGCTCACGATGTCCTGACGCGCCAGCAGAACGACCCGACCTTCGCCTCGGTCTGGGACGAACTGCGCTGGCGTGATCTGGTGCACGTCTCCACCGACGAGACGGCACTCAAGGAGGCCCTCGACGGCGAGCCGATCACGTACTACTGCGGTTTCGACCCGACGGCGCCGTCCCTGCACTGCGGGAACCTGCTGCAGCTGCTCACCATGCGCCGGATCCAGCTCGCCGGGCACAAGCCGCTCGCACTGGTCGGTGGTTCCACCGGGTTGATCGGCGATCCGCGGCCGACAGCCGAACGGACGCTCAACACCCGCGAGACCGTGCAGGAGTGGGTCACGCGGTTGCAGGGCCAGGTGTCGCGGTTCCTCAGCCCCGACGGCGAGAACGGCGTGCGGCTGGTGAACAACCTCGACTGGACGGCACCGCTGTCCGCGATCGACTTCCTGCGCGACATCGGCAAGTACTTCCGCGTGAACTCGATGCTCAAGAAGGACGCCGTCGCCGCGCGCCTGAACTCCGACTCCGGCATCAGCTACACCGAGTTCAGCTACCAGATCCTGCAGGGCCTCGACTACCGCGAGCTCTTCCGCCAGTACGGGTGCACCCTGCAGACGGGTGGCTCGGACCAGTGGGGCAACCTGACCTCGGGGACGGAACTCATCCGTCGTGCCGAGGGGGCGACGGTGCACGCGCTGGGGACGCCCCTCATCACGAACTCCGACGGCACGAAGTTCGGCAAGAGCGAGGGCAACGCGATCTGGCTCGACCCGGACATGACCTCGCCGTACGCGTTCTACCAGTTCTGGCTCAACACGACGGACGCCGACGTGATCGCCCGGCTCCGCCAGTTCACGTTCCTGTCCCGTGCTGAGATCGAGCGGCTCGAGCAGGCCGTGGCCGACGAACCGTTCCGGCGCGAGGCGCAACGGACCCTCGCGTTCGAGGTGACGGCGGTCGTGCACGGGGTCGAGGCGACGCAGGCGGCGATCGATGCCTCCGCGGCGTTGTTCGGCAACGGCGACCTGGGCGCGCTCGACGCCACCACCCTGCGGTCGGCGATCGCGGAGCTCCCGGGGTCGGTGGCGCTGCCCGGTGATGCGGACGTGGCCCGAGCGCTCGTCGACACCGAGTTGGTGAAGTCCCTCGGCGAAGCCCGTCGCGCCATCGACCAGGGTGGTGTGTACGTGAACAACACCCGCGCCGAGGACCCGACCGCGCCGCTGTCCGACCTCGCCCTGCCCGGGGGAGTGCTCGTGCTCCGTCGTGGCAAGAAGACCCTGGCCGGCGTGACGCTCTCCTGATCGCCGCCGCTCGTCGATGCCCGGTTCCCCTGGTGGGAGCCGGGCATCGCTGCGTCCGGGCCGCACGTGTTGCACAACGCGACACGCCCGGGATGTGGCCCGTCTTGGCGCACCCGCTGAACGCTGCGTATAGTTCTTACTCGTCACCCCAAAGGTGCGGCGGAGCGGCTGGAGCGAAAGCCCAGAGCACGTCGGCCCTCAAGCGGGACCATCCTCCACTGAAGTTCAGATCTGGCCTTGCGCTGGATCGCTTCGACGCCTAGGATGACTACTCCACCGGTTCTCTCCTACGGGATGAGCCACTGGGCCTCAGGGTCCGACGACACACCGGTGGTCAAACCAAGAACAAAAGCCTCTCTGGCGGAACCTCTTTCGGGGTCGATTGGGGAGTGCGTCTGGTCCTTGAGAACTCAACAGCGTGCACATTGTCAATGCCAATTTATTGACCCCGTGACTCATCAGTTTGCTGGTGGGTTCGGAGACAATTCCTTTTGGATTGAAGATTGTCAGTAGACAGTCAACAGTCAGAATCAACTCGCTGACATCTTCGGGTGTTGGTTGTAATTTTTTACGGAGAGTTTGATCCTGGCTCAGGACGAACGCTGGCGGCGTGCTTAACACATGCAAGTCGAACGATGATGCCCAGCTTGCTGGGTGGATTAGTGGCGAACGGGTGAGTAACACGTGAGTAAC
>NZ_JAFEVQ010000045.1:0-16177 GCF_020882855.1 Curtobacterium sp. GD1
CTTGAGTCCGGAGTTGCCCAGGTACCTGAATTCCATGCTCCCGACGCTAGCGGGCTTCCCCGCACCCAGGTACTCGCACGGCCCCTCACGGCGCGGGGAAGCCCGCTAGCGTCGGGAGCATGGAATTCAGGTACCTGGGCAACTCCGGACTCAAGATCTCCGAGATCACCTACGGCAACTGGCTGACGCACGGCTCGCAGGTCGAGAACGACGTCGCCACCCAGTGCGTCCGGGCAGCGCTCGACGCCGGCATCACCACGTTCGACACCGCCGACACGTACGCCAACACCGCCGCCGAGACCGTCCTCGGCGAGGCACTGAAGGCCGAGCGCCGTCAGTCGCTGGAGATCTTCACGAAGGTCTACTGGCCGACCGGGCCGAAGGGGCACAACGACGTCGGCCTCAGCCGCAAGCACATCATGGAGTCGATCGACGGGTCGCTCGAGCGCCTCCAGACCGACTACGTCGACCTCTACCAGGCGCACCGGTACGACCACGAGACCCCCCTCGAGGAGACGATGCAGGCCTTCGCCGACGTCGTCCGCCAGGGCAAGGCGCTGTACATCGGCGTCAGCGAGTGGAACGCCGAGCAGATCCGCGCCGGTGCCGCCCTCGCGAAGGAGCTCGGCTTCCAGCTCATCTCGAACCAGCCGCAGTACTCGATGCTGTGGCGCGTCATCGAGGGCGAGGTCGTCCCCGCGTCGAAGCAGCTCGGCCTCAGCCAGATCGTCTGGTCGCCGATCGCCCAGGGCGTGCTCACCGGCAAGTACAAGCCCGGCCAGCCCCTCCCCGAGGGCTCCCGCGCCACGGACGAGAAGGGCGGCGCCGACATGATCAAGCGGTTCATGCGCGACGAGGTCCTCGAGGCCGTCCAGCGCCTCCAGCCCGTCGCCGACCAGGCCGGCCTGACCCTGGCGCAGCTCGCCATCGCGTGGACGCTCCAGAACGAGAACGTCGCGAGTGCGATCGTCGGCGCGTCCCGTCCGGAGCAGGTCACCGACAACGTCAAGGCCGCGGGCGTGCGCCTGGACGCCGACGCCCTCGCGGCGATCGACGCAGCCCTGGGGGACATCCCGGAGCGCGACGCGTCGAAGACCGTCAGCCCGGCGTCGCGCCCCGCGTAGACGCGACCACCCTTCCGACCTGGAGGCGCGGTGCCAGCTGGCACCGCGCCTCCAGTCCGTCGTGGGGGCGCGTCCACCGCGACCCGCATGTGAACAGCGGGTGTCGCGAAACTGGCAGAACCATCCGTAAGTCTGTACCCCACCCAAACCGCCTCGAGAAGCCCCCCGAATCGGGGGCATGACCCGAACCGATACCCCCGTTGTGGTGCCATCCGCAACCGGCGCGGTACCCGTCCCTCCGCGCGCTGCCGTCGCGCGCCTGGTGGTGCTCGCGCGGCAACTCGTCTCCTTCGGCAGCATCGGCGCCGTCTGCTTCGTCATCGACCTCGGCGTCTACAACCTCCTCCGCGCGACCGTGATGCCCGACGGGCCCATCGCCGCGAAGATCGTCTCCGCCGTCGTGTCCACGGCCGTCGCCTGGATCGGCAACCGGTTCATCACGTTCCGGGCCGAGCGGCAGACCGGCCGCCGCGAGACCCTCCGGGAGGGCCTCCTGTTCGCGGTCACCAACCTCATCGGCCTCGGCATCGCCGCCGCGTGCCTCTTCGTCTCGCACTACGTCCTCGGTTTCACCTCCACCCTCGCCGACAACGTCGCCGGCAACGGGGTGGGTCTCGTGCTCGGCACCGCGTTCCGGTTCGCCGCGTACAAGGCCCTCGTCTTCCGTTCCACCGACGCTCACGCGAAGGAGCTCGCCGAATGACCATCTCCGCCACGCTGTGGACGGCCGCAGGGCCGCTGCTCCAGCCGAACGAGGGGACGGCTCCGTCGAGCGTCCCGAACCGCGGCACGACCGACGTCCCGACAGGAGGCTCGGGGCAGCTCCCGCAGGCCGCCTGGTCGGTCGGCGAGTGGGTCGGGTACTCGGCCCTCATCGCGATCTCCGTGCTGCTCACGATCATCGCGCTCACCACGCTGTGGTGGATGCTGCACGCCTGGCGCTCGCGCGACGCACTCAAGTCGACGAGCTTCAGCCAGACGCCGCGCCCGGCAGCGCACCGGTTCACGCTGCTGGTCCCCGGCCGCCACGAGCAGGACGTCATGGGGGAGACGCTCGACATGCTCGCGAAGCAGGACCACCCGGACTTCGAGATCATCGCGATCGTCGGCGAGGACGACCCCGAGACGGACGCCGTCGTGCGTGCCGCCGCGGCCCGGCACCCCGGGCTCATCACGGTCGTCGTCGACGACACCGCCCCGAAGAACAAGCCGAAGGCGATGAACCTCGCGCTCCAGTACGCGACGGGCGACATCGTCGGCGTGTTCGACGCGGAGGACGAGGTCTACCCGCGGCTGCTCTCCCTGGTCGACTCGCGCTTCCAGGAGACCGACGCCGACGTCGTGCAGGGCGGCGTGCAGCTGATGAACTTCAAGTCGAGCTGGTGGTCGCTCCGGAACGTGCTCGAGTACTACTTCTGGTTCCGCTCGCGCCTGCACTTCCACGCCGGGTCGAAGTTCATCCCGCTCGGCGGCAACACCGTCTTCGTGACGAAGGAACGCCTGGACTGGTCGAACGGCTGGGACGCGCACTGCCTCGCCGAGGACTGCGAGCTCGGCGTCCGACTGTCCGCCGACGGCGCCAAGGTCGTCGTCGCCTACAGCCCCGAAGCCGTCACCCGCGAGGAGACCCCGCCCACCTTCGCCTCCCTGCTCAAGCAGCGGACCCGGTGGAACCAGGGCTTCCTGCAGGTGCTCGGCAAGGGGGAGTGGAAGAAGCTCCCGTCGTTCCGCCAGCGGTTCTTCGCCCGCTACATGCTGACGATGCCGTTCATCCAGGCGGCCACCGGGCTGCTCATCCCGCTCAGCGTCCTGATGATCCTGTTCGTCAAGGTGCCGACGGCGATCGCCCTCGTGTCGTTCGTGCCCGTCGCCCCGACGCTCATGCTGCTCGCCGTCGAGGTCGTCGGCCTCAACGAGTTCGGTCGGCTCTACAAGGAGAAGGTCCGGATCCGCGACTACGTGAAGCTCGTGCTCGGCCTCGTGCCGTACCAGATCTTCCTCGCCGCAGCGGCGGTCCGGGCCGTGGTCCGGCACGCCAAGGGGCAGAACGGGTGGGAGAAGACCGAGCACACCGGGCAGCACCGCACGGCCGGGCAGTCGGCCGAGGTCGTCGGCTTCGCGAACGCCGTGACCACCGATCGGGCGGACGACCGCTCGGACGACCGTGAACTCGTCGCGTCGACCACCGGAGGGACCCGATGACCGCCAGCATCACCGACACCACCGGCATCCCGATCCGGGGCGCCGTCGCCCGCCAGCGCTCCGGCGTCGGCGCCTGGTTCCGCCGGCACGCCGCGAGCCTCGGCTGGCTCCTCCCCGTCCTCGCCGTGACCGTCGTCGTGCAGTCGTGGAACATGTCCGGCACGCCCCAGCGGATCGACGACGAGGGCACGTACACCGCCCAGGCCTGGGCGATCACGCACCTCGGCGAGATCACCCACTACACGTACTGGTACGACCACCCGCCGCTGGGCTGGATCCAGATCGCCGGGTACACCTCGCTGACCGGGGCGTTCGCGCGCTACCCGTTCGCCGTCGAGGCCGGGCGCGAGGCGATGGTGTTCTTCGCCGCCGTGTCGAGCATCCTGCTGTTCGTCCTCGCCCGCCGACTCGGTGCCGGCCGTGCCACCGCGGCGGTCGCGGGCCTCGTGTTCGCGCTGTCGCCCCTGGCCCTGCAGTACCACCGCACGGTCTACATCGACAACGTCGCGACGCCGTGGCTCCTCGCCGCGTTCGTCCTCGTGCTCAGCCGTCGCCAGCAGCTCGCCGGCTTCGCGGGTGCCGCTGCGTGTCTCGGCATCGCGGTGCTCTCGAAGGAGACGTACCTGCTCGCCCTGCCGTTCCTCATCTGGATCGCGGTGCGCCGGGCCGACCGGAGCACTCGCCGGTACACGCTCAGCGTCGCCGGGGCCGTGCTCGCCGTGATCGGTGGCGGCTACCTGCTGCTCGCCGCGGTGAAGGGCGAGCTCCTGCCCGGCACCGGTCGGGTCAGCCTCTTCGAGGGCATCACCTACCAGCTCGGTTCCCGGGCGGCCAGCGGATCGGTCTTCGACGCGGGGAGCCTCGCGAACGAAGCCGCCGCGCAGTGGTGGGCGCTCGACCCGGTGTTCATCGTGCTCGGCTCGGCCGCAGCGTTCGTCGGGCTGTTCCTCCGCCGGGTACGCCCGATCGCGGCGATGCTCGTGTTCCTGCTGCTCATGATGTTCCGCCCGAACGGGTACCTGCCCGTGCCGTACGTGATCATGCTCATCCCGTTCGCCGCGCTCCTCGTCGCCTACACCGCCGAACGTGCCGTCCTCGCCGTGCTCGGCCGCTTGCGCGGGACCTCGGGGACCGATGCGCGGGCCGTCGTCCGCCGGGGCCTCGGCACCACGTGGGCGGTCGTGACGTCCGCGGCACTCCTCGTCGCCCTCCCGCTCTGGGGCACGCAGCTGCGCGGGTTCGTGCTCGGCAACCTCGACCTGCCGATGCAGCAGGCCGAGCAGTGGGTCGGCGACAACGTCCCGAAGTCCTCGCGGCTGCTCGTGGACGACGCCATGTGGGTCGACCTCGTGCAGGACGGCTTCGCCCGGAACAACGTCATCTGGTACTACAAGCTCGACACCGACGCCGCGGTCGAACGCCAGTCGCCGAACGGCTGGAAGGACTCGGACTACGTCGTCACGACGGACTCCATGCGCACCGGCGGCAACTCGTCGTCGGACATCCGCCAGGCGATCGAGAACTCGACGACCGTCGCCGCGTTCGGCACCGGGAACCAGCGGGTCGACGTCCGACGCATCCACGCCGAGGGGTCGACGGCCGCCGAGGCCGCCATCACCCGCGCGACCGACCTCCGGAAGACGATGGGGACCGAGCTCGCCTCGAACCCGGCGCTCTTCGCCGACGAGGGCACCAAGTCGCAGTTCCGCGCCGGGCAGGTGGACTCGCGGGCGATGATCGCGCTCGGGCAGGTCCTCGCCGACGGGTTCGTCGAGGTCGACCGGTTCACGCCGGTGTCCGGCGAGACCGGGCAGCCCTTCCGGCGGGTCGTCCTGGAGGCCCCCGGCAACGCCGAGGCGTCCCGCGTCGAGGCCACCCTCGACGCCATGGCCAGCGGGTTCCGACCCGACTCGGTCGAGCGGGACGGGTCGCGCCTGACCGTCGTCTACGCCCCCGCCGACCCGACCACGACCGCGACGAGCGCCTCGTGACCGCCGCCGCACCCACGCACCAGACCCGAACCACGACCAGAAGGAGCACCACCATGCCCGCACCTCGTCGCACCCTCCTCGTCGGCGCCCTCGCCACGAGCCTCGTCGCCGCAGCCGTCGGCCTCGCGCCGCAAGCAGCGACCGCCGCCACACCCGCCGCCACCTCGAGCGACCAGGGCTGGCTCCGCGTCGGCCACCTCTCCCCGGACACGAAGGGCGTCGACGTCGAGCTGTCGAGCCTGGCCGGCGGCAAGACGGTCTTCGAGCTCGACGACGTCACCTACGGCCAGGTCAGCCCGTACCAGGAGCTCCCGGTCGGCACCTACGTCCTGTCGATGCGCGCCGCCGACGCCCCCGACTCGACCCCGGTGATCTCCACCGACGTCACGGTCGACAAGGGCGACGCGAGCACCGTCGTCGCCTACGGCAAGAACTCGGGGCTCAAGACGACCGCGTTCACCGACGACCTCCAGCAGCCCGGCGACGGCAAGGCGAAGCTCCGGCTCGTGCAGGCCGCGACCACCGCGAAGTCGGTCGACGTGAGCACCTCCGAGGGGACCGCCGTCGCCGAGGACGCTGCCTTCGGCACCGCCACGAAGTACGCCACCGTCGACGCCGGCAAGTGGACGCTCGACGTCTCGGGCAGCGGGCAGCGGGGCACGGCGAAGGTCGACCTCGCGGGCAACACCGTCTCGACGCTGTTCGTGCTCGACGACAGCAAGGGCGACCTCACGGTCGTGCCCGTCACGGACGCGGCAGCCACGGCGTCCACGCCGTCCGGCGGGGTGCAGACCGGTGGTGGCGGCGCGGCCGCCGACCCGGTCGAGCAGGCCACCCACGACCTGATCGCGACGCTCCGCTCGCTGTTCCGCTGACGCCGGACCGGAGGCGCGGATCACCCCAGCGGATCCGCCCGCGTGATCCGCGCCTCCCGGCCCCACCCCGCACCCAGTCAGGAAGGCAGGCCGCATGACCCGCAGGACCTGGATCCCCGTGACCGCCGCAGCCGCGGTGCTCGTCGCGCTCGGCATCGCGCTCGTCGCGGTGCGCCCGTGGGGCGCCTCGCAGCCGGAGGCCGGAGGTGCGTCGACCCCGACGTCCTCGGCGGCGCCGGACGCAGCGCGCTCGCCGGAGCAGCTGCGGACGGACTTCCTCGACCGGTACGTGCAGGACGGCCGCGTCGTCCGCACAGACCAGGGCGGCGACACCGTCAGCGAGGGGCAGGCCTACGGACTCCTGATCGCCTACGCGAACGGCGACCGCCGGCGCTTCGGCGAGATCTGGACGTGGACGAAGCGACACCTGCTCACCGACGACCACCTGCTCGCGTGGCGGTGGACGCCGGACGACGGCATCGCCGACGGGCAGTCAGCGAGCGACGCCGACCTCGACGCCGCCAGGGCACTCGTGCTCGCGGGGTCCTCGTGGGACGAGCCCCGGTACACCACGGCGGGGAAGACCATGGCGTCCGCGATCCTCGAGCACGAGACCGCCACGACCGAGCTCGGGACGATCCTGCTGCCCGGGCCGTGGGCCGACTCCGAGCCGTACCGGTACGACGCCTCGTACGCGTCACCGGCGGCGTACGACGTGCTGGCGAAGGCGACCGGCGACGACCGGTGGGAGGCGCTCGGCTCCGGGTCGCGAGCGGTCACGCGGGCCGTGCTCGCCGGGTCCGACCTGCCGAGTGACTGGTCCCAGGTGCACGCCGACGGCACGGTCGACCCGATGCCCGCGACCGGCGGGGACGACCGGGTGCTGTACGGGTACGACGCGATGCGGCTGCCGCTCCGGTACGCCGAGGCCTGCGCCGCGCAGGACCGGTCCCTGGCCGGGTCGATCGCGCCGACGCTCCGGCGGCAGACGCAGTTGGCGGCACAGCTCGACCTCGGCGGGACGGCCGTGACGGGGGACACGAACGCGCTGGCGTACGTGGCGCGGGCTGCTGCGGAGCAGGCCTCCGGGCAGTCGGCAGCGGCGGCGACGGACCTGCGCCGGGCGGACCGGACGGCTGCGACGACGCCGACGTACTACGGGGACGCGTGGGCGGCGCTCGGCGCGACGATGCTCACGTCCGACGTGCTCGGCGGGTGCGCGACGCGTGCCGGGGGTGCGTCGTGAGCGGGCGGCGGCGGGCCGGGGCGCGCGGGGACGCGCCCGAGACTCGGCTGGGCGGACGAGTTCGCGCTGCCGAAGGCCGCGGTGTGTCCGGCGAGCCGAGACTCGGCGCGCACGGACCGCGGCGGCGCGGCGTGCTCGTCGGGGCCGTCGTGGCCGGGGTGCTCGTGGTGGGCGGGGTCACCGGCGTCGCGGTCGCTGCCACCAACGGGACCGGGGGACCGACGGTGGCCGGGTCCTCCTCGCCGACCGCCGGATCGTCGGCCACTGCGGCACCCGCGGCCGGGAGCGCGACCGACGGCTTCCAGGACCCGGCAGCCCCCGCCGCCCGGTCCGACGCCACCCCGGTCCGTGTGACCATCCCCGCCATCGGGGTGTCCTCGTCGCTCGAGGACCTCCACCGCGGCGCCGCCGGCGAACTCGACCCGCCGAAGGACTGGGACAGCGCCGGGTGGTTCAGCGACGGCATCGTCCCGGGTGAGGTCGGCCCCGCCGTCATCGCCGGGCACGTCGACAGCCCCACCGCCGCAGCCGTCTTCTTCCGGCTCGACGAACTGGTCCCCGGTGACGAGGTCCACGTCGCCATGTCCGACGGCTCCACCCGCACCTTCACGGTGGACCGGTCCGAACGGGCGGCGAAGTCGGCGTTCCCCACGAGCGACGTCTACGGCACCGCCCCCACACCCCAGCTGCGCCTCATCACGTGTGACGGCACGTTCGACACGGCCACAGGTCATTACACGGACAATCTGATCGTGTTCGCAGACCTCTCGTCGGACTGACGCAGCGACCGGCCGATATCTTCGATGTCAAGCGCAAGGAGCACCATGAGCACGACACTGGTCATCATCCCGACCTACGACGAGGCGAAGAACGTCCGCCCCATCGTCGAGCGCACCCTGGCGGCCACCGACGCCGACGTGCACGTGCTCGTCGTGGACGACAACTCCCCGGACGGCACCGGCGACATCGCCGACCAGATCGCGCGTGAGACCGACCGGGTGCACGTGATGCACCGCACCGTGAAGGACGGCCTCGGCGGTGCGTACCTCGCCGGGTTCGCCTGGGGCCTCGAGCACGGGTACGACAAGCTCGTCGAGATGGACGCGGACGGCTCCCACCACCCCGAGTACCTGCCCTGGATGATCGAGCTCGCCGACACGAACGACCTCGTCCTCGGCTCGCGCTGGATCAAGGGCGGCGCCGTGGAGAACTGGCCCTGGTACCGCGAGCTTCTCTCCCGCGGCGGCAACCTCTACACGCGCCTCGCGCTCGGCATCGCGGTGCGTGACGCGACCGGCGGGTTCCGGGTGTTCACCTCGCGGGCGTTCGAGCGCATCGACCTCGCCGGCGTCGCCTCGAAGGGCTACTGCTTCCAGGTGGACCTCTGCTGGCGCGCGCTCGAGGCCGGTCTGCGCGTCGTCGAGACCCCGATCACGTTCACCGAGCGGGAGTTCGGCGTCTCGAAGATGAGCGGCAACATCGTCCGGGAGAGCCTCACGCTCGTCACGAAGTGGGGCATCGACCGGCGCATCCGTGAGGCCCGGTCCCTCGTCAAGGACCACCGCCGACTGCCGTCGGTGCGGGCGAACGCGCACGCGGTCGCCGACCACGCGGCCTGACGGGCTGCTGACGGGCTTCCTGGAGGCGCGGTGCCGGCTGGCACCGCGCCTCCGGTCCGTCTGTGGTCGCGTCGCGTCCGTGGTCGTGTCGCGTCTGTGGTCGCGGCGCGTCCGCGTGGCGCGTCCGCGTGGCGCGAAAGCGACTCCGTGCGGATCCGTCCGCCGTCCGTGGCGGCACAGCGACAGGTTCCCGGACGGCGATGGCGGGTGCCTGTCGCTTTCGCGGAGGCGCCCGTCGAGGGGCGAGGCGGGCCCGGCGAGGCGTGCGGGCGGGCAGACGAGCGGCCCGTGGCGGAGTCGCCACGGGCCGTTCGGTTCGCGCTGGTCGGCTTCGCGCTGGTCGGCTTCGCGCTGGTCAGCGCAGGACGACGACTCCACGCCCGGTGAAGCGGACGCAGTCCGTCGCGACGTCGGCCTCGCCGAAGCGGTAGAGCTCCTCGCCGGTGGCGCCGGGGACGGGCACCTCGGCTGCGTCGTCGAGGAAGTTCACCACGACGTGCACCGGCCGGGCGTCCGGGCCGAGCAACCCGCGCGTGAGCACGAGCCAGCGCCGGTCCTCGCTGCAGCGCACGGCGTTCGCCTCGTACCGCTGGTCGACGAAGGCCTGGTCGGTCCGCCGCAGGGCGACGAGCACGCGGTAGGCCCGGAGGATCGCCGCGCCCCGCTCGGAATCGACGTCCGACCAGTCGAGCTTCGAGTTCGTGAACGTCGTCGGGTCCTGCGGGTCCGGCACGGCCGACTCGTCCCAGCCGTGCTCGGCGAACTCCTTGATGCGACCCTCGGCCGTGGCCTTGCCGAGCTCCGGTTCGGGGTGCGACGTGAAGAACTGCCACGGGGTCGAGGCGGCGAACTCCTCGCCCATGAAGAGCATCGGCGTGAACGGACCGAGCAGCGTCAGGGCCGCGGCGATCACGAGACCCTCGTCGCTCACGGTGGCCGCGAGACGGTCGCCCGCGGCACGGTTGCCGATCTGGTCGTGGTTCTGGTTCGCGACGACGAGGGCCGTCGTCGGCGAGGTCCCGCGGTCGATCGGTCGCCCGTGCCGCTTCCCCCGGAACGACGACCACGTGCCGTCGTGGAAGAACCCGTGCTCGAGGACCTTCGCCAGCGCGGAGAGCGGTGCGAAGTCGGCGTAGTAGCCGTTCGTCTCACCCGTCAGCGCGACGTGGACCGCGTGGTGGAAGTCGTCCGACCACTGCCCGGCGAGGCCGTAGCCCGAGGCCTCCTGCGGGCGGAACATGATCGGGTCGTTGAGGTCGGACTCCGCGATGAGCGAGAGCGGCCGCCCGACGAAGGCGGAGTACGCGTCCGTCTCGGAGGCCATCGCCTGCAGCACGTGCGGGCGCGTGGTGTCCCGCAGGGCGTGCACGGCGTCGAGCCGGAGTCCGTCGACGTGGTGGTCGCGGAACCACATCCGGACGTTGTCGAGCACGTACCGACGGACCTCGGGGTGTTCGACGTTCACCGAGTCGCCCCAGGTGTTGCCGAGCCCCTGCAGCAGGTACGGCCCGTACAGCGGCAGGTAGTTGCCGCTCGGCCCGAGGTGGTTGTACACGACGTCCTGGATGACCCCGAGGCCGAGTGCGTGCGCACGGTCGACGAAGCGGTCGTACGCGTCCGGGCCGCCGTACGGGGCGTGCACCGCGAACCAGCCGACGCCGTCGTAGCCCCAGTTCCACTCGCCGTTCACCGCGTTGACGGGCAGGAGCTCGACGAACTCCACCCCGAGCTCGACGAGGTGGTCGAGCTTCGCGGCCGCGGCGTCGAGCGTGCCCTCGGACGTGTAGGTGCCGACGTGCATCTCGTAGATCACGCCGCCGCGTGCCGGACGCCCGGTCCACGCGTCGTCCGTCCACGAGAACCGTGCGGGGTCGACGACCTCGGACGGGCCGTGCACCCCCTCGGGCTGGAAGCGGCTGCGCGGATCGGGCCGCACCGCGTCGTCGTCGCCGATGCGGAAGCCGTAGCGGGCTCCGACGACGGGGACGATCGCATCGGTCGTCCACCAGTCGTCGGGGCGGCGGGTCAGCGGGTACTCGGTGCCGTCGACCACGAGGCGCACGCGCTCCGGTGTCGGCGCCCAGACGGCGTAGCGGTCGGGTGCGGTCATGCGTGACCCTCCAGGATGTCGATCTCGGCCTGCGCGTCGGACTCACCGGCAGAGCCGGAGCCGCTGTCGGCGGTCGCCCCGCTGTCGGCGTGGGTCTCCGTGCCGTGGTCCGTCGCCTCGGCCACGTGCGCCGGGACGAGCAGTGCGACGGGGTAGTCGGTGAGCAGTTCGGCGAGGGCGATGCCCCGGCCGGCCGGCACGCTGCGGCCGGTGAGCAGGTCGACGCGGTCCTGGGGCACGGCGTGCACGAGGGTGTCGCCCCATCCGCCGACCCGCTCGAGCCCGATCGGCAGGCGCGTCGCGATCGTGACCGCGCCCCCACGGTCGAACGCGATCACGTGGTCCGCCGCGCTGCCGGTCGCCTCGAGCGCGAGGTAGCGGGTGAAGAGCTCCGGGTGGTCGCGCCGCACACGGAGCGCACGACTCGTCACCAGGAGCTTCGCCGCACCGTCGAGCCCGACGTCGGGGAGCCGTTCGGGGCCGTCGTCGTCCGGGCCGTCGAGTTCGGCCAGGACGTGCCGGCGCTCGGTGTAGTCCACCGGCCGACGGTTGTCCGGGTCGACGAGCGAGCGGTCCCAGAACTCGGTGCCCTGGTAGACGTCCGGCACCCCGGGCGCGGTGAGCTGCACGAGCTTCTGTCCGAGCCCGTTCGACCACCCGGCGGCGTCGATCCGTTCGTCGAGCGCATCGAGCACGGCGACCACGGCCGGGTCGTCGAACGCGGCGTCGACGAGCGCGTGCATGCGGCGTTCGAAGTCCTCGTCCGGAGCCGTCCACGTGGTGCTGTCGCCGGCTTCGCGCGAGGCCTTCTCGGCGTAGGCGTGCAGGCGTTCCCGGCTGCCCGGGCGCGCACCGACGATCGCCTGCCAGAGCAGGTCGGCCAGCACGGCGTCCTCGAGCGGGGCGAGGGACTGCAGGCGTTCGAGCGTCGACGCCCACTCGTGCCCGAGCTCGGCGAGCACGGCGATGCGCGCGCGGGTGTCCTCGCTGCGCTTGGTGTCGTGCGTCGTGAGGGTCGTCATCGTGTGCGGCCAGCTGCCGAGCCGGTCGCGCTGCGCCTGGTGGAAGGCACGGACCGACACCGAGAACACGCTCGGGTCGCCGCCGACCTCGCTCAGGGACGTCAGGCGGGAGGTCCGGTAGAACGCGGTGTCCTCGACGCCCTTCGCCATCACCATGCCGCTCGTCTGCTGGAGGCGGATCGCCGCGGCGTTCGCGGGGTCGACCAGCGCCGGGGCGATCCGGTCGATGACGTCGTCGAGGTCCGGCCGCGCCGAGGCCGCACCTTCGAGAGCGTCGATGAGGTGGTGCGCGCCCTCGGGCAGGTACGTCCGGTACACGTCGAACGAGGCCACGATCTCGGCGACCGCGTCGACGATCCGCTCGTGGGGGAGCGGTGCGGACGCGGCGCTGCCGGTGCCGGGGCCGAGCAGCCGCGCGAGCCGCTCGACCTCGCTGCCGAGGATGCCGTCCGCGATGCCGCGACGGGTGTCGTGCGTCAGCTGCTGCCAGTCGGTCGGCTCGGCCCCGGATGCCGCGGTCAGCGAGTCCTCGCCGGCGGGGTCGACGAACACCCGGTCGAGCACGCCGAGGGCGTCGTAACCGGTGGTGCCGTCGACCGGCCAGCTCGCGGGGAGTTCCTCGCCCGGCTCGAGGATCTTCTCGACGAGCGTGTAGGCGCCGTCGGTGAGCGCCGCGAGGTCCTGCAGGTAGCCGGCGGGGTCGTACAGCCCGTCGGGGTGGTCGATGCGGAGTCCGTCGACGAGGCCGTCGCGGAACCACGCGCCGATCGTGGCGTGGGAGGCCGCGAAGACCTCGGGTTCCTCGACCCGGATCGCCGCGAGCGTGTTCACCGCGAAGAACCGCCGGTAGTTCAGCTCGTGGTCGGCGCGCTTCCAGTGCACGAACTCGTAGTGCTGCCGGGCGTGGACGTCGGCCACCGAGTCGCCGTCGTGCACCGTGCCCGGGGCGGTCGGGTAGGCCGTGTCGCCCAGGTACAGCCGGCCGTCACGAAGTTCGACCGCGTCGAGCAGCCGGTCGTCGAGCACCGGGACGCGGAGCTTGCCGTCCCCGGCGTCCCAGTCGACGTCGAAGGCCCAGGCGACGGGGGACCCCTGGCCGTGCTCGAGGAGGGACCACCACCACGGGTTCACCGCGGGCGTGGCCACACCGACGTGGTTCGGTACGACGTCCACCAGGACGCCGAGACCGACGGCGTGGGCGGCGTCGGCGAGCGCTCGGAGCGCCTCGTCACCGCCCCGCTCGGTGTCGACGTGGCCGTGGTCGACGACGTCGTAGCCGTGCTGGGACCCGGGCTCGGCCTGCAGCACCGGGGAGAGGTAGAGCCAGTCCGCGCCGAGGTCGCGCACGTAGTCGACGACGTCGCGTGCGGCCGACAGGTCGAAGTCCGGCGTGACCTGCAGCCGGTACGTCGAGGTGGGGACGCGCCGGGCGGTCACTGCTGGCCGCCGCTCGTGGCGGAGGGAGCCGTGGCACCGGCGGGGTTCACCGGTGTGACGGCGTCCCGCGGTGCCGCCGTGGCCGGTCGTGACGAGTCGGTGTCCACCGGGGTCACCGTGACCTCGTGGTCGGGCTCGGCCCGCAGCACGATCATCGAGCGTGCCGGGACGTCGAGCGGCGTGCCGGCGTCGAGGACCTCGTCACGCGCACCCGGTTCGGCGGTGTCGATCCGCACCGTCCAGCCCGGCGAGTACTCCTCGGGGGGCAGTGTGAACGTCACGGTGTCGTCGTGCGCGTTGAAGTACGTGATGAAGGCGACGTCGGTGACACGCTCGCCGCGGGAGTCGCGCCCGCGGATCCCGTTGCCGTTCAGGTACATGCCGACGCTCTTGCCGAAGCCGGAGTCCCAGTCCTCGGGTTCCATGGCGTCGCCGGAGGGCGTGAGCCACACGACGTCCGGCAGCGGCTCGTCCTGCCCGCGACGGACCGGACGCCCGTTGAAGTACCGCGTGCGGCGGAACGTCGGGTGGTCGTGCCGGAGCTTCACGACGTCGGCCGTGAACTGGATGAGGTCGTCGTCGGCGGCGTCCCAGTCGATCCAGCTCAGGGCGGAGTCCTGGGCGTACACGTTGTTGTTGCCGGACTGCGTGCGTCCGAGCTCGTCGCCGTGGGCGATCATCGGGACACCCTGGCTGAGCAGCAGCGTCGCGAGGAAGTTCCGTCGGCGCTGCAGCCGCAGGGCGTTGATCGACTCGTCGTCGGTCGGGCCCTCGGCGCCGGAGTTCCACGACCGGTTGTGGCTCTCGCCGTCGTTGTTGTCCTCGCCGTTGGCCTCGTTGTGCTTCTCGTTGTAGGCGACGAGGTCGTACAGCGTGAAGCCGTCGTGCGCCGTGATGAAGTTGATGCTCGCCTTGGGCGTGCGGCCGTCGTGCTCGTAGAGGTCGGCCGAGCCGGAGATCCGCGACGCGAACTCGCCGAGGGTGGAGGGCTCTCCCCGCCAGAAGTCGCGGACGGTGTCGCGGTACTTGCCGTTCCACTCGGACCACTGCGGCGGGAAGTTGCCGACCTGGTAGCCACCGGGGCCGACGTCCCACGGCTCGGCGATGAGCTTCACCTGGGACACGATCGGGTCCTGCTGGACCAGTTCGAAGAACGCCGCCAGCCGGTCCACCTCGTAGAACTCACGCGCCAGGGCGGCCGCGAGGTCGAAGCGGAAGCCGTCGACGTGCATCTCGGTGACCCAGTACCGCAGCGAGTCCATGATGAGCTGCAGCGAGTGCGGGTGCCCGACGTTGAGCGAGTTGCCCGTGCCCGTGGTGTCCATGTAGTACCGCTTGTCGTCCTCGACGAGGCGGTAGTAGGCGGCGTTGTCGATCCCGCGGAAGGACAGCGTCGGGCCGAGGTGGTTCCCCTCGGCCGTGTGGTTGTACACCACGTCGAGGACGACCTCGATGCCGGCACGGTGCAGTTCGCGGACCATCGCCTTGAACTCCTGCACCTGCTGTCCGTGGTCGCCCGAGGACGAGTAGTGCGAGTGCGGCGCGAAGAAGCCGATCGTGTTGTAGCCCCAGTAGTTCGACAGCCCCTTGTCCTGCAGGGTCGAGTCGTTGACGAACTGGTGCACGGGCATGAGTTCGAGCGTGGTGACACCGAGCCGCTGCAGGTGCGCGATCACGGCCGGGTGCGCGACCCCCGCGTACGTCCCCCGCTGTTCCTCGGGCACGTCGGGGTGCGTCTCGGTGAGGCCCTTGACGTGTGCCTCGTAGATCACCGTCTCGCCGTAGGGGATCCGAGGAGCCCGGTCGCCCTGCCAGTCGAAGAACGGGTTGATGACGACGCCCTTCATCATGTGCGGCGCCGAGTCCTGGTCGTCGGTCGAGTCCGGGTCGCCGAACGTGTACGAGAAGAGCGCCTGGTCCCAGTCGATGTCGCCGCTGGTCGCCTTGGCGTACGGGTCGAGGAGCAGCTTGTTCGCGTTGGCGCGGAGCCCCTTCTCGGGGGCGTACTCGCCGTGCACCCGGAAGCCGTACTGCTGGCCGGGGCCGACGTTCGGGAGGTAGGCGTGCCAGACGTACGCATCGACCTCGACGAGGTCGATGCACTGTTCGTTCCCGTCGTCGTCGAAGAGACAGAGTTCCACGCGTTCGGCGACCTCGCTGAAGAGGGCGAAGTTCGTGCCGCTCCCGTCGTAGGTCGCCCCGAGCGGGTACGGGTTGCCGGGCCAGGTGTGCAAACGGTCCTCCAGGTGTGGGTCCCGCCAACATATCGGCGGGAGCCGACCGCGTCCGCAGACAAGCTCCGGCCGTGGACGGATGCGCGGGCAGCTCTGCCTGTGGAGGAACGGGCGAGTAGCGTCGCGCGCATGGCCAACATCGTCACGCAGATCGCAGAGAAGGTACGCCCCGTCGGCGTGTCCACGAACTACGGGGAGCCGGTCGAGGTCGGCGACCAGACCCTCATCCCGGTGTCCGCCGGCCTGGCTCTTATGCACAACGCGCGGCGCCGCACGAAGTCAGTGGCTATAGTGCCGGTGGTGCCGTGCTCATCAAA
>NZ_JAFEVQ010000046.1:0-16077 GCF_020882855.1 Curtobacterium sp. GD1
CACACCGTCCCTCCCGTCCCATCCCCTTCCCCAGGAGACCCCTGCCCATGCTGAACATGAAACGCACCATCGCCGCCGCCGCGATCGCGGTCGTCGGCGCCCTCGGTCTCGCGGCCTGCAGCGCCGGCGGGAACGCCGCCTCCAGCGCCTTCGTCATCGTCACCGCGGCCCAGCCGCAGAGCTTCTCGTACGAGACCAGCGCCACCGGGTACGAGGCCGCCGAGTTCTTCAAGAACACCGGGGCCTCGCTCATCCGCAACGAGTACGTCGACGGCACCGGCGGTCAGGCCGAGCACGAGGACTACAACAAGTTCGCCCCGGTCCTCGCGAAGAGCTACGACGTCTCGGACGACGGCCTCACCTACACGTTCCACCTCGACACGGACGCGAAGTCGACGGCGGGCAACGCGCTCACCGCCGACGACGTGATCTGGAGCATCCAGCGCAAGTTCGCCGTCGAGACGAGCATCGTGCCGTTCATCAGCGCCCCGTTCATCACGAAGCCGGACCAGTTCGCGAAGGTCGACGACGAGACCGTCACCCTCACGCTCGACAAGGCGAGCTACGGCTACACGGCCCTGTCCCTGCTCGCGAACGTCGGCTACAACATCTACGACGCGAAGGTGCTCAAGGAGCACACCACGTCGAGCGACCCGTGGGCCGTCAAGTGGTCGGGCACGCACCCGAACTTCGGCTTCGGGGCCTACAAGGTGGACACCTACACGCCCGGTGAGCAGACGATCTACACCGCGAACGCCGGGTACGCCGAAGGCAAGCCGTCGATCGCCCGGATCGTCCAGCGCGTGGTCGCGGACGCCGGCCAGCGCGCCAACCTGGTGAAGTCCGGCGACGCGCAGATCGCGGCCCAGCTCCGTCCGGCCGACCAGGTCGAGCTCAAGGACGCCGACGCCGCGCAGGTGTTCGACGTGCCGACGAACGCGTACGTGTACATGCCCCTCCTCACCACGAAGGGCACGTTCGAGGACGTCGCCGTCCGCCGCGCACTCGCCGCGGCGATCCCCTACGACAAGATCAACGAGAACGTCTACCACGGTCGGGCCGACTCCATCTCGAGCATCCTCTCCGACGCCGACCCGGGCTTCGACGGCAGCGGGCTCACGGCCAACGAGACCGACCCGGCCGAGGCGAAGAAGATCCTGGCCGACGCCGGGTACACCGAGCCGGTGCAGTTCACCCTCACCGTGAACAACTCCGTCCCGGACCTGCAGGAGACCGCCGTCCAGATCCAGACCGCGGTGAAGGACGCCGGCTTCGACATGACCATCGACACGGTCAACTCGTCGACCTTCCAGGCCGGACTCGCCGCGAAGACGTTCGAGGCGTCCCTCGGTCGCGACTACGCGGTCGTGCAGTCGCCGCCCTACGTCCTGTCGCTCTTCTACACGCCGGGCTCCGCGATCAACTGGCCGGACTTCGACAACGCCGAGCTCAACCAGGCCATCGCGGACGGCAACGCCGCGGGCGACCCGACCGGGGCCGAGGCGGGCAAGTACTGGAACGCCGCGCAGAAGGTCCTGCAGGACCAGATGCCGACGATCTACATCAACTACGTGCAGCCGCTCAACGCCTTCGCGAAGGACGTCGACGGGTACGTGTTCCGCTCCGACAACGTCATCGACTACTCGCAGCTGCAGCTCGCCTCGAGCTGAGCGACGACAGGGAGACACCATGAACGACCAGTCGGCCCCGGTCCTCCGGGTCACGGACCTCAACGTCACCTACGGCACGAACCACGCCGTCCGCCACGCCGACCTCGTGGTCCGGCGCGGGGAACGCGTCGCCGTCGTGGGTGAGTCGGGCTCCGGCAAGACGAGCCTCGCGGGCGCCATCGCCGGGTTCCTCGACGCCGGGACCGTCGAGGTCGAGACCCTCGAGCTCGACGGCAGCTCGATCGAGCGGACCGGGCCGGCCGGTCGGATCCCGGTCCGGACCCCCGGGCTGTCGATGATCTTCCAGGACGCGATGTCGTCCCTCGACCCGGTGTGGACGATCGGCAGCCAGCTGGTCGCCGTGCTCCGGGCCACCGAGCGGGTGTCGAAGCGACGCGCCACCGCCGATGCCCTCGAACGGCTCCGTGCCGTGGGCATCACCGACCCGGACCGGGTCATGGGTGCCGAGCCGCACGAGCTCTCCGGGGGGATGCGGCAGCGCGTGATGATGGCCATCGCGCTCGCCTCGAAGCCCGCACTGCTCATCGCCGACGAACCCACGAGCGCGCTCGACGCATCGCTCGCCGTCGGTGCGATGCAGCTCATGGTCGACCTCGCCGAGCAGGAGGGGACGGCGGTGCTCGTGATCACGCACGACATCGAGCTCTGCCGGCGCTTCACCGACTTCGTCGTCGTCATGTACCAGGGCGAGATCGTCGAGCAGCTGCCGTCCGCGCGACTCGACGAGGCCACCCACCCGTACACCCGTGGACTGCTCGAGTGCGTGCCGACCCTGGCGTCCGCACGGCTCGACGAACTGCCGACGCTCGAGTCGGTCCGCGCCCGACTGGAAGGAACGGCGGCATGACCGGCATCCGCATCGAGGCCACCGGGGTCGCCCGGCGTTACGGCCGCAAGACCGCCGTCCGGGACGTCTCGTTCGTCCTCGGCGCGAGCCAGCGCGTCGGCATCGTGGGGGAGTCCGGCTCGGGCAAGTCCACGATGGCGAAGATCGTCACCGGACTCGAGCGGGCCTCCGCCGGCACGATCACCGTGGACGACCGGGACCTCCGGTCGATCATGTCGACGCGTGCCGGTCGGCTCGAGTACCGACGACGGGTGCAGCTCGTCGCCCAGGACACCACCTCGACGTTCGACCCGCGACACCGCATCCGCGAGTCGCTCCGGACGCCGGCACAGATCCTCGGCGGGCACGACGTCGCCGGTGCGGACGCCGCGATCGGCGAGATCACCACGGAGCTCGGCATCGACCCGAGCTGGGTCGACCGGTACCCGTCCGAACTCTCCGGCGGCCAGCGTCAGCGGATGTCGATCGCCCGGGCGCTGGTCGTCCGACCCGACCTGCTCGTGTGCGACGAGGCCGTCTCGGCGCTCGACGTCTCGGTGCAGGGCGTCGTCCTCAACCTGCTCAAGCGCTACTCGAACGACCACGGCGCCGGCCTCATGTTCGTGTCGCACGGGCTGCCGGCGACCGCGTTCATCACGGGCGAGCTCGTCGTCATGAACCAGGGCGAGGTGGTCGAGTCCGGCCGCACGCTCGAAGTCCTCGAACACCCCAGACACCCGTACACGCAGAAGCTCGTCGACGCCCACCTGGCCGTCGAGGAGCCCGTGGCGTAGTCCCTCCCGGACGCGCCCGCCCTCCCACACGAAAGGCTCCACATGTTCCACCTCGGATGGTTCCTCGGCAACGGCTTCGGCATCCAGGCCTGGTCCGACACGAACGGCGACGGTCCCTGGACCGGCACGAACGTGACCGACTGGATGAAGCCCGACATCTACATCGACCTCGCGAAGAACCTCGAGCGCGGCGGCTTCGACTACATCCTCATCGAGGACACCGCGATGGTCGAGGACTCGTACCGCGGCACCGCCGACACTTCGCTGCGGCGCGGGTTCATGGCGCCGAAGAACGACCCCATGCCGCTCGTCCCGCTCATGACGCAGGCCACGAAGCACATCGGCATCGTCCCGACGTTCTCGACGATCCAGTACCCGCCGTACCTCGCCGCACGCCTCGGCACGACGCTCGACCACCTCACCGAGGGGCGCATCGGCATGAACGTCGTGACGAGCGTCACCGACCGCGTCGCCCAGAACTACGGCTACGAGCAGCACCTCGACCACGACGAGCGCTACCGGATGGCGATCGAGTGGGCCGACGTCGTCAAGGCCCTGCAGGGGTCCTGGGAACCGGGGGCCGTGGTCGCCGACCCGGTCGCGGGCGTCTACGCCGACCACACGAAGGTGCACCCGATCGACCACCGCGGCGAGTTCTTCCGCTCGCGCGGGCCGCTCAACACGATCCCGGGGCCGCAGGGCGTCGTCCCGATCTGCTCGGCCGGTGGATCGGAGATGGGCCGGCAGCTCGCCGCGCTCCACGACGACACGATGATCGCCCTGTCGAAGACGCCCGAGAGCGCGAAGGCGTACCGCGACGACATGCGCGCCCGGGTCGCCGCCGCCGGCCGGAACCCGGACGACGTCAAGTTCCTGTTCATCGTCACGCCGACCATCGCCGCCACCGACGCCGAGGCGCAGGCCGCATCGGAGGCCGCCCGGCTCGCGATGTCGTCGGACAAGGCGATCGAGTACAACCTCTGGAACATGTCGTACACGTCCGGTGGTCGCATCGACTTCGGGGCGATCGACCCGGACACCCGGGTCGAGGACATCGACATCTCGAAGCAGAACGGCGAGTACACCTCGATCGAGAAGCTCTTCGAGGGCCAGCAGGGCCGCACGCTGCGCGAGGTCGTCGCCTCGTCGCACCAGGTGAACGACCTCGGGTTCGTCGGCTCGCCGGACACCGTCGCGGCGAAGATGGGCGAGTTCATGGAGCACGTCGGCGGCGACGGCTTCCTCGTCTACATGCCGACGACCCGCCTCAACATGGCGATGGTGGCCGACGGCCTCTCCCCGGCCCTGCGCCGCCGGGGGCTCATCCGCGACGAGTACACCGGCACGACGCTCCGCGAGAACCTGCGGGCGTTCTGATGCCGGGCGCCCCGGCGCTGTTCGAGGCGATCGAGCTGCGCGGCACCCGGTTCCGCAACCGGCTCTGGGTGCCCGCGCTGACGATGTTCACGGTGGAGGCACGGGACGGCATGCCCACCCCGTTCCACCACGTGCACCTCGGCGGGCTCGCGCTCGGCGGCGCCGGGGCGATCGTGGCGGAGTGCACCGCCGTCACCCCGGAGGGCCGGGTCACGCCGTACGACCTCGGGCTCTGGGACGACGCGCAGCGCGACGCCTGGCGCCCGACCACTGCGTTCGTCCGCGACCAGGGCGTCCGCATCGGCATCCAGCTGAGCCACGGCGGTCGCAAGTCGTCCACCGGGCGGAGCTGGGACCGGGTCCGCGGCACCGTGCCCGTGGCGGACGGCGGGTGGCCCGTCGTGGGACCGTCCACCGTGCCGTACACCGGGTACGCGGCTCCGCGGGAACTCAGCACCGACGAGGTCCGCGGGATCCACCGGGCGTTCGTCGCGGCGGGCGTCCGGGCGCGCGACGCGGGGTTCGAGTTCGTCGAGCTGCACGCCGCGCACGGGTTCCTGCTGCACCAGTTCCTGTCGCCGCTCGCCAACACGCGCGACGACGAGTACGGCGGCTCGCTCCACGGACGGGCCCGCCTCCTGCTCGACGTCGTCTGCGACCTGCGCGCCGCCCTCGGCGACGGGTTCCCGATCCTGGTGCGCTTCTCGGCGACCGACTGGGTCCCCGGAGGCTGGACCGAGCAGGACACGGCGACCACGGCCTCCTGGGCGGTGGCGGCCGGAGCGGACCTGTTCGACGTGTCCACCGGCGGGATGGTCCCGGACGCCGAGATCCCGGTGTTCCCGGGCTACCAGGTCGGGCACGCGGAACGGCTGCGGGCCGCCACCGGTGCACCGGTCGGCGCGGTGGGGCTGGTCACCACCGCCGACCAGGCCGAGGCGGTCGTCGCCGAGGGCCGGGCGGACGTCGTGTTCGTCGGCCGTGAGTTCCTGCGCGACCCGCGCTTCGGACTCCGCGCCGCCGCCGAGCTCGGCGCCTCCATCGACTACCACCCGCTGCCGTACCACCGGGCGCAGCACCGTCCGGCACCACACCACCTCCCACGGAAGGCACACCCATGTTCCACCTCGGTTGGTTCCTCGGCTACGGCTTCGGCGTCTACGGCTGGAACGGGCAGTGGTCCGGCAACGTCCGCCACGACGTCGCCAACCCGCAGCTCTTCGTCGACGCCGCCACCTCGCTCGAGCGGGCCGGGTTCGACTTCATGATGCTCGAGGACTCGTCCGTCCTCCCCGACGTGTTCGGCTCCTCGTTCGAGCACTCGCTGCGCTCCGCGATCGTGCGGCACGACCCCATGCCGCTGGTCCCGCTGCTCGCCGCCGCGACGAAGCACCTCGGCATCATCGCGACCGCCGCGACGCCCTTCTACCCGCCGTTCCTCGCGGCCCGGCTGATGTCCACGCTCGACCACCTGACGCACGGCCGTGTCGGCATCAACCTCGTCACGGCCTCACCGCACGCGGCCGCGCAGAACTACGGCTACGACCAGCACTTCGAGCACGACGAGCGGTACGCGATGGCCGACGAGTGGATCGACGCGGTCCGGGCGCTCTGGGACACGTGGGACGCCGACGCCCTCGTGCTCGACGAGGCGACCGGCGTCTTCGCCGACCACACGAAGGTGCGGTACGCCGACTTCGCGGGGAAGTACTACCGCACCCGTGGGCCGCTCAACACGGTCGCCAGCCCCCAGGGACACCCGGTGGTCTGCCAGGCCGGCGGCTCCCCGGCGGGTCGCGACCTCGGCGCGCGCAACGCCGACACGCTCATCGCCTCGGCACCGGGCGTCGACGCCATGCGCGAGTACGTCGACGACATGCATCGACGGATGGTCGGGTTCGGCCGCGAGGAGACGGACGCGAAGATCCTGTTCCTCGTCGAGCCCGTGCTCGCCGACACCGACGACGAGGCCGAGGCGAAACAGGCCCGACAGCTCGCCGCCACCCGGGAGAACATCGACGCGCAGCTGGCGAACCTGTCGTACACGTCCGGGTTCGACTTCGCGCAGTTCGACCTCGACGAACCGCTCCCGGCGGACCTCAAGGGCAAGAGCAACGGGCACCAGAGCGTCATCGAGGCGTTCCTGGCGAAGGCCGACGGCAAGACGCTCCGCGAGGCCCTCCCCGCGCAGCGCGACACCACGGGATCGGTCCGGCTCGTCGGCAGCCCCGAGACGGTCGCCGACCAGATGGAGGAGGCGATCGCCGCCTCGGGCGCCGACGGCTTCCTGGTCGGACTCCCGGTGACCCGGAAGAACCTGACCGAGGTCTGCGACGGACTCGCGCCGGTGCTCCGGCGCCGCGGTCTGATCAGGGACGGCTACGAGCACGAGACGTTCCGCGAGAACCTGCTCGCGTTCTGACACGCGAGTTGCCGGGAGGCGCGGCTCGACTCCGCCCCTGACCTGCGGTTTCCGTGTGGCCACCACCAGGGCGGCTCGCGCAATGAACGGTAACGGCACCTTCACGACGGGGTAACCGCCACGGCGTTGGATGAGATCCGAGAGAGAGGAACGGTCGCCATGATCACCACCGTCGTCGCCGGCAACCCCAAGCCCGGCTCGCACACGCTCGAGGCCGCGACGATCGTCGCCGAACGACTCACCGGGTCCGCGCCCGACCACGTCGTCGACGTCATCACCCTCGGCCCGGGGATCCTCGGCTGGGGCGACCCCGGCGTGCAGGCCGCGGTCGCGACCGTCGCCGCGTCCGACCTCGTCGTGGTCGCCTCGCCCACGTTCAAGGCCACCTACACGGGCGTCCTGAAGCTGTTCCTCGACCAGTTCGCGACGGCCGACGGGCTCGCCGGGGTGACCGTCGTCCCGCTCATGCTCGGCGCCGGTCCCGCGCACCACATGGCCCCCGAGGTGTTCCTCAAGCCCGTGCTCGTCGAGCTCGGCGCCACCGTGCCCGTGCAGGGCCTGTACCTGAACGACAAGCACTACACCGACGAGTCGTCGACCGAGGGCTGGCTCGCCCGCTGGCGGGACGTCGTCCTCGCCGCCGCATCCGCACCGACCAAGGAAGGCACCAGCGCATGATCAAGCCCTACACCGCCGAGTCCGCGGACCCGACGCTCCTCCGGCAGGCGTTCTCCGGGTTCCCCTGCGGCGTCGCCGCACTCTCCGCGATCGTCGACGGCGCCCCCACCGTGCTCGTCGCCTCGTCCTTCACCGTCGGCGTCTCGCAGGACCCACCGCTCGTGATGTTCGCCGTGCAGCACTCGTCGTCCACGTGGCCGGCGCTCGCCGGAGCGGAGTCCATCGGCGTCTCGGTGCTCGGCGAACGGCACGAGAACGTCACGCGGCAGCTCGCCTCGCGCGACAAGTCCGTGCGCTTCGTCGGCGTGGACACGACGGTGTCCGACACGGGCGCGGTGTTCCTCGAGGGGGCACCGATCTGGATGGAGTGCTCGGTGGAGCACACGTACCCGGCGGGCGACCACGACATCGTCGTGCTCCGCGTGAACGGCCTGATGTCCGACTTCGCGCACAGCCCCCTGGTCTGGCACCGGTCGTCGTTCGCGAAGCTGAGCGCCTGACGCGTGACGTCCGTATGCTCGCCGCATGGCTGACTTCACCGCTGAGCAGGCCGCCGTCGTGCGGATCGAACGTGCCGAGGAGGGCCGCTGGGACCTCACGGTGATCAGCGACTCGGGCGTCCGGATGGGGCACGGCGAGTACCTCTTCGACGAGGCGGACGACGACGCGGCGGGGGAGCAGGCAGCGGCCCTCGACTTCGTCCGCGGCTACGGCTTCCGCTTCGAACCGGACGCCGTGGTCGCCGACGGGCCCGATGCGTACTGGGCACCGCTGCTGGCGCTCGACGAGCGGTAGCGTCGGGATTCCTGCTCAGAGGGTCGCGATCAGCTGCTCGACCCGCGCGCGGACGGCGTCCCGGACGGGGCGGACGCGTTCGATCGGCTGCCCGGCCGGGTCGTCGAGCTCCCAGTCCTCGTAGCGCTTCCCGGGGAACACCGGGCACGCGTCGCCGCAGCCCATCGTGATGACGACGTCGGACTCCCGCACGGTGTCGGTGTCGAGCACGGCGGGGACGGCAGTCGCGATGTCGATGCCCTCCTCCGCCATGGCCTCGACCGCGACGGCGTTGACGCGGTCGGCCGGTTCGCTGCCGGCCGAGAACACCCGGACGCGGTCGCCCGCGAGGTGCTGCAGGTAGCCGGCGGCCATCTGGGACCGGCCGGCGTTGTGCACGCACACGAAGAGCACGGTGGGGCGGTCGGTCACGCGAGTGCCGCCGCCTCGAAGCCGATCAGCCAGGTGACGCCGAAGACGTCCCGCACGGTGCCGTCCCAGTCGCCCCACGGGCGTTCCTGCAGCGGGTCCACGACGGTGCCGTCCGAGGCGAGGTCGTCGAACCAGCCGCGGAGCACGTCGGGTTCGGCGGCGCCGAGCAGGGAGAAGAGCAGCCCGGTCGCCGAGAACGAGGTCTCGCCGGTCGGGGCGTCGGCGGCGAACAGCGTGATGCCGCCGCCGGTGAGCTGCCCGTGCGCGACCGCGTCGGCGGGGCCGTCGGTGCGCGAGAAGTCCGCGAAGGTGGCGATGCTGAGCTCGCCGCCGAAGACGTCCTGCCAGCGCCCGAGTGCCTGGAGCGCGGTGCCGTCGAACTGGAAGTAGGGCGAGGGCCCGTTCACGTTCATGCCCGGACCCTACCGCTCAGACCGCCGCGGCGAGCGTGTCGAACGTCCGGCGCAGCAGGGCCGGAGCGTCCTCGTCGGTGACGGACCAGGTGGCGATCGCGACGTCGAAGCACCCGAGCGCGGCCTGCACGAGGACGGCCGCACCGAGCTCGGCGCCGTCGGGGTCCCCGGCGCGCAGCCGTTCGGTCAGGATCGGCGTCAGGACGTCCGCCCAGGCGAGGTGCTTCTCGAGGTTGCGGGCGCGGAGTGAGGGCGTCGACATCATGACGCGGACCGACCGCCGACCGGACTCGGGGTCCTCGTCGGCGCGGACCATCATGCCGACGAACGCCTCGCGCAGCGCGGTCCAGGCCGGTTCGTCGTCCGGACGCTCCCGGAGCGCCTCCGCGAGCGCACCCCGGTGTCGCAGTGGATCGCCGATGACGGCGTCCTCCTTCGCCGGGAAGTACCGGTGGAAGCTCCGCGCCGAGATGCCGACCTCGGCCGCGATCTGCTCGACGGTGACGGCGTCGAACCCGTCGCGGTCGAACCGGGCGACGGCGACCGCCGCGATCCGCGCGCGCACGGCTTCGCGCGTGATGTCCCGCAGACCGGTCCGCGCGCTCGTCTCACCCACGACGGCATCGTACCGAGGGAGGCGGAACATGACCAAGTTGTCAGAGACTGACAGAACGGGCGTACAGTGTCATCTGCATCGCCAGACACGACGGAAGGACGGCACATGCAGCAGCGCACTCTCGGGACCCAGGGCCTCACGGTCGGATCCATCGGCTACGGCGCGATGGGGACGGTCTTCGCGTACGGGCCCGCCGACGACACCGAGTCCATCGCGGCGATCCGTCGCGCGCACGACCTCGGCGTCACCCACTTCGACACCGCCGAGATGTACGGGTGGGGTGCCGGGGAACGACTCCTCGGTGCGGCCTTGGCGCCCGTCCGCGACGAGGTCACCATCGCCACCAAGTTCGGCTTCACCGCGGACGACTGGGCGCCCGACTCCCGCCCCGAGCACATCCGCGAGGTCGTCGACCAGAGCCTGCGGAACCTCGGCACCGACTCGATCGACCTCCTCTACCAGCACGTCCACGACCCGGCGGTGCCGATCGAGGACGTCGTCGGCGTGATGGCGGAGTACGTGCAGGCCGGCAAGGTCAAGTACCTCGGGCTCTCGAACACCGACGGCGACCAGCTCCGTCGGGCCCACGCCGTGCACCCGATCTCGGCGTTCCAGACCGAGTACTCCGTGTTCGCCCGGGAGTCCGAGGAACTCTTCCCGCTCGTCGACGAGCTCGGCATCGGGCTCGTGGCCTACTCGCCGCTCGCGCGCGGGTTCCTCGGCGGGGCCGTCCAGCCGCGGTCTGCCTACCCCGAGGACGACATCCGGCACATGCTCGAGTGGTGGGCGCCGGAGCACTTCGACCAGAACGTCGCGGTCGTCCGGGCGCTGACCGCGATCGCCGACGAGCACGGCGTCTCGCTCTCGCAGCTGTCCCTCGCGTGGATCCTGGCGCAGCGGGGCGACGTCGTCCCGATCCCGGGGTCGAAGAACCCCGACCGGGTCGCGCAGAACGTGGCGGCGGCCGGTGTCGTCCTCACGGCCGACGACCTGGCGCGCATCGACGCGCTCTCGCGCGACGTGCGCGGCAAGCGCATCGAGAGCCGGGTCTGACGGGCGTCGGTGGGCAGTGGGCGCGACCGGTGACGGACGGGAGGCGCGGTGCGGGCCCGTAACGCGCCTCCCGTCCGTCGCATCCCCGGTCCGTCAGCCGAACAGCGCGAGGGCCTCGTCGACGACGTCCTCGGGGCGGCCCTCGCCGTGCGTCGCCCACCACGTGAGCGCCGTGCTCGCCGCCGCCGCGAGGGCGTGTGCGCGGACCCGCGTCGCGAGGTCGTCGACCGAGCCGCCGTCCCGCTCGGCCACGAACCGCTCGATCACCCCGGTCAGGGCCGTGGACGCAGCCTCCCCACCGCGCTCGAGGGAGGGGTTCGCGCGGATGACCCGCAGGCGGTGGCGGGTGATCTCGATCGTGTCGTCCGGGAACGTGGCTCCGACCCGGTACGCGGCGCGGAGCGCGACCCACGCGGACTCGGACGCCGGACGGAGGCGGAGCTCGTCGGTGAAGCGCACCGCGAACTCGTCGAGGCCGCCCCACACGAGCGAGGCCTTGCTCGGGAAGAGCCGGAACAACGAGCGGCGGCTGACCCCGGCGGCCGTCGCGACGCCGTCCATCGAGACGGCGTCGAAGCCCTGCTCGTCGAAGAGCCGCAGGGCCACGAGCGACACCGCGGCGGGGTCGATCGTCCGCGGGCGTCCGGTCGGCCGGTCGCTCGTCGAGCTCATGGATTCCTTTCGGCACTGAGTGCTACAACTGTGGTGGCGCAGCGAGCGCCTCTCAGTGAGGAGACGACATGACCGACACCACCGCCGGACGGTTCACCGGCAGGACCATCATCGTCACCGGAGCGGGTTCCGGCATCGGACGCGCCACGGCGACGCGCATCGCGAACGAGGGCGGGCGGGTGATCGCCACCGACGTCGTCGCCGAACGGCTCGATGTGCTGCGCGCCGAACTCGTCGACGCCGCCGGCCTCGACGTCGAGACCGTCATCGGCGACGTCGCCGCGCCGGTGACGATCGACGCGCTCCTCGCCGCCGCGGGCGACCGGGTCGACGGGCTCGCGAACGTCGCCGGCATAATGGACGCGTTCCTCCCGCCGAGCGAGGTCGACGACGCCACCTGGGACCGCGTCTTCAGCGTGAACGTCACCGGGCCGATGCGGCTCACCCGAGCGGTCCTGCCGCTGATGATCGCCGCCGGACGCGGTGCGGTCGTGAACGTGGCGTCCGAGGCGGCGCTCCGGGCGTCGGCCGCGGGTGCTGCGTACACGGCGTCGAAGCACGCGATCGCCGGGTTCACGAAGAGCGTCGCGTTCTTCCACGGGCCGCAGGGCATCCGCGCCAACGCCGTCGCGCCCGGTGCGGTGGCGACGAACATCGAGGCACCGATGCGCAGCGAGTACGCGGCCGGACGCGTGGGGCCGATCATGCAGACGACGATCCCGCCGGTGGCGCAGCCCGAGCAGCTCGCGGCGGCGATCACGTGGTTGCTCAGTGACGACTCGGCCAACGTGAACGGCGCGGTGCTGCCGAGCGACGGCGGGTGGTCGGTGGTCTGAGCGGGGCGGCGGAGTGGTAGAAAACTACCGATTGCGGTAGTTTTCTACCACTATGCAGCTCCAGCGCCCGTTCGCCTCCGTGACCACTGCGGTCGACGGTGACGTGCTGATGGTGCTCTCCCGAGCGGCCGGACCGATGACGATCGCGGACATCAGTCGGCTCGTGCCCGATCGCTCGTACGCCGGTGTGCGGAACAGCGCCGACCGGCTGACGGAACAGGGCATCGTCAACGGATTCCGGACCGGACGGACGAAGGCGTTCGCGCTGAACCCCGACCACCTCGCCGCTGGTGCGGTCCGAGCGCTGGCGGACATGCGGCGCGAGCTCCTCGAGCGGCTCACCGTCGGGTGCGACGGCCTCCCGCTCCGGTACGCGGCCGTGTTCGGCTCCGGTGCCCGGGGTGAGATGCGGCCGGACAGTGACCTCGACCTCTGCTTCGTCGTCATCGCCGGGCGTCGTCCCGAGGCGGAGGACGCCGTCCACGCGCTGTGCGAACGCGCGCAGGGGTGGACCGGGAACGTCGTGCGTCCCGTGGTCTTCGACGAGAGCGAGATCGACGCTGCGGATCCGCTCCTCGCGTCCGTCGCCAGGGACGGTGTTCCCATCGCAGGTGATGGTCGTTGGCTGTCCCGGAAGCTCCGTACGCTGGCCGGGTGACACCGCGTACCGGCACCACCGCGCAGGGCGACGAGTCGTTCCGCCGGGGCCGACTCGCGAAGGCCACCGAGTTCCTCGACGCTGCCGACACGCTGCGCGAGCTCGGGGGAGAGTCGGGGGTGCTCACCTCGACGTCGCCGTTCGCGAACGCCTTCGTCGTGCAGTGCGTGCTGAGCGGGATCGCCGCGGCGGACGCGATCTGCGTCGCGAGGACCGGCAGGTACTCGCGGACCGGTGCCCACGACGAGGCCGTTCCGGTGCTCCGAGCGGCGGCCGGGCAGGCGGTCGCGAAGCACCTCGAGGTACTCCTCGCCGTGAAGAACAAGGCCGAGTACAACGCGAAGTCCGTGAGTGACACGGACATCGTGCGCGCGGGGGCGGCGGCCGAGGCACTGGAGTCGGCGGCGCGCTCGGACTGAGCGGCCGCCTACACTGCCGACATGACCGAGGTCCCCGACGCCCGCTCCGACTGGGGCCGGTTCGCCCCCGACTCCGTCGAGCGGCGGATGCTCGACGACACCGGGACCGCACTCGGGCTCGTCCTCCGTCCCCGCACCGTCGTGCTCGACCGTGCCCGGGTCGAGGTCGAGGGCATCGACGCCGACGACCGCGTGGTGGTGCAGCTCGTGGCGAACCAGGGCGCCTACAAGCCGGCCTGGCGCAACAAGGTGATGGCCGACCTGTTCAAGCTGCTGTGGCTGCGGCAGTCCGTCCCCGGGGCCGAGCGGGCCGTCCTCGTCGTCGCCGAGCCGGCAGCGCGGGCGCTCGCCGGGTGGGTCTCGGTGGCCGCCGAGGACCTCGGGATCGAGGTGCTCGTCTGGGACGGGCGGGCGGCGGCGCCCTCGCAGCGCTGACCCCGTGCAGTCGTTCACACGTTCGCAACACATGTGGCCAGACTCCGTAACACGAGCGTCCTAACCTCATCACCAGCAGCGGATTTCCGCGTCGCAGACGAACCCGAGCTCGCGACGCACGCTCTCCGCCATACGAGACCGAGCCTGCGTGCTCGCCGACGGTATGGAGGAACGGATGACCACAGCAGCGGTCCGGGTGGACGCGGTGCGCAAGGTGTACGGCAGCGGTCCGAGCGCCATGGTGGCCCTCGACGACGTCGAGCTGACGATCGAGCCCGGGAAGTTCGTGTCGCTCATCGGCCCGAGCGGCTGCGGGAAGTCGACGCTGCTGCGGCTCGTCGCCGGCCTCGAGCCCGCCGACCGCGGCGACGTGCAGGTCCACGGCGTCACCCCGGCGCAGGCGTGCGCGGCGAAGCTCATCGGCCTCGTGCCCCAGACGCCGGCGCTGCTGCCCTGGCTCACCGTGCTGCAGAACGTCTCCCTCGCCGGACGGGTCAACTCCGGTGCCGGTCGTCGGCGCGCCGCCATCCAGGACCTCGCGGAGCGCGGTGCGGACAGTGGCCCGGACATGCGACAGCTGCTCCGGATGGCCGGGCTCGGCGAGGCGGAGGACAAGCTGCCCGCCCAGCTCTCCGGTGGCATGCAGCAGCGTGCGGCGATCGTCCGGGCGTTCGGCCTGCGCCCCGACGTGCTGCTCATGGACGAGCCGTTCTCGGCCCTCGACGAGTTCACCCGCGAGGCCCTGCAGGACCAGCTGCTCGACCTCTGGGACGAGCTGCGGACGACGGTGCTCTTCGTCACGCACTCGGTGTCCGAGGCGGTCCGGATGTCGGACACCGTGGTCGTGATGGCGCCGCGTCCCGGGCGCATCGTCGACGTCATCGACATCGACCTGCCGCGACCGCGGAACCAGCGTCTGTTCGAGGAACGGCGCTTCCACGAGTACGAGGACCTCGTCCGCACGCGGTTGCACAGCGCGTGGCGTGCGACGGACGCGGCCTGAGGGAGACGACACGATGACCACCACCAGCACGACCTCCACCGCCTCCGCCACGACCACCACCGCCGAGTCCGAGGCCGCAGCGACCCGTCGGCCGCTCCCGGGTTGGATCCGCCCGACGGTCTGGGCGCCCCTCGTCGTGATGCTCGCCGTCCTCGCCGTGCTCTGGCAGATCGGCGCGACGACGATGCCGTACCTGCTGCCGCCGCTGCCCGCGGTGGGGGAGACCCTCGCCACGCAGCTGCCCTACTACCTGCAGAACGCCGGGATCACCCTCGTCGAATCGCTCGTCGGCCTCGGCATCGGGTTCGTGGCCGCGTTCGTCCTCGCCGTGCTGACGAGCGAGCTGCCCATCGTCCGCCGCGCGGTGATGCCGATCGCGATCGTCCTCAACGTGACGCCGCTGGTCGCGATCGCCCCGGCCCTGGTGGTGGCGTTCGGGTTCGGCCCGCTGCCGAAGCTCGTGATCACGGCGCTCATCTGCTTCTTCCCGATCCTCATCAACACCGCTGCCGGGCTCCGGTCCGTCCCGCAGCCCGTGCTGCAGGTGTACCGGACGATCGACGCGTCCCGCCTCGAGATGCTCGTGCACCTGCGGATCCCGAACGCCTTGCCGTTCGTCTTCGCGGCGCTCCGCATCGTGTTCCCGCTGTCGATCATCGGTGCGGTCGTGGCGGAACTCTCCGCCTCCGGGTCGACGGGCGGGCTCGGCACGGTGATCAGCACGGCGTCGTCCATGAACCAGCTCGCCGTGGTGTACGCCGCGATCGCGATCCTCGCGGTGATGGGCGTGGTCCTGCTCGGACTCATCTCGCTCGTCGAGCGGCGGGTCCTCCGCTGGCACCGCACCGCGAACGACTGACGGCGACCGCCGCCCGACGCACCGACCCGCCGCCCGACGCACCGACCCGCCACCGCACCGCACCGCCCCGCGACCGCACCGCCCGGCCACCGCACGCCGCCCCGCGGCCCAGCAGCACC